>JANOZA010000001.1:0-14038 GCA_031429155.1 Verrucomicrobiota bacterium
CCGCAGGCCACTTTTCTCCCCCCGTGCGCTGTTACAGGTCCGTTTGGGAAGTGCGCTGCGCGGTTGTTTATAGATGGCGGAGGGACTCCGCCACTCCCAGTGTGCGCCACCGAAACCGCTGGCATGGGGCTGGCGACAGCACGGCAGGTTGTGCATGTTTCCGGCATTGAAAACACTGGCCCGCACCACAGACGACCTGATTGGAACCTGCCGGACTTTCGGAGAGGCGGGGCCGGTGTGTGAAGTGCCGCGCAAGGTGGACGAAACGACCGTGCGCATCGTGGTGGTGGAGACCGGCGAAGAACTCAACTATCCGGCGGCAGAGGCTCTGAACGATCCCGAAACAGAGTAACCGGATGTTCGCCATCGCCTTCGATCTTGTCGTCGCTGAGGCGGGAAAGCACCATCCCCGTGGTGTCACCGCCGCCTACACGGACATTGGCGCGACGCTGATGGATACAGCCGAAAGCACTCCAGCCAGGAATGCACCTCAATTATTCTGGAATAAATCCATCTGCTCCATCGCCTCCACCGTGGGAGCGTTGTCCGGAAATTTGGTTTTTCGGGATTCAAGCCAGTCGAAGAATTCATCGCGCTTCGCGTGATCTCCGAAGGACACGGTAAGTTCGCGGCCTTTGACGGTGGCCAGGCCGGAGGCGCGGTCTTTGCAGTGGTCGCGGAGGGTGGCGAACACGTTTTCTCTCACGAGTGCCTCCATGCCCTTCTGGCGCTCGCGCCCGAGGTAGTCGAACGCGCCCTGGGTGGTCTGGTGCAGGATGTCGGCGGCGGTGATGGCTGAGCAGGCCTCGGCACTGGAATGAACTGCCACGGACGCGGGGCAGGGAGGGCGTCTGGCCTGCCCTGGTTCGGCATGCTGCCGAACCGTTTCGCCGCGGCAGGATGCCGCGGCGGGCAGTCGGGACGCCCGCCCTACCCGATTCGCGAATCAACGGCTGAACAAACCAGCGCGCTGCCTGCTTGTGAATGGTGCGCTGCGGGGGCATTGGTCGGCATGGAAAAGATTTTTGCCCTCCTCAACCAAATGGAAGCCGATGGAGTCATCGGTCGCTACGCGATTGGCGGAGCGGTGGGGTCCATCTTCTGGCTGGAGCCGATCACGACGAAGGATGTGGATGTGTTTGTGATGCTGCCGACGATACCCGGCGGACTGCTGCTGGCGCTGGGACCGATCTATGACTACCTGCTGGCCAGAGGCTGTGCTCCGCAGGGGCAGTTCATCGTCATCGAGGGGTGGGCGGTGGAGTTTTTGCCGCCGGGCACGCCGCTCGTGGAGGAGGCGCTGCTGCGGGCAGTGGAGCGGGATGTGAATGGGGTGGCGACACGGGTGTTCACCGCAGAGCATCTGGCAGCTATCTGTCTGGAGGTGGGGCGTCCGAAGGATCACGATCGCATCATCCGTTTTGTGGAAGCCGGGGCGCTTGATGCGGCGGTGTTTGAAGATATTCTCCAGCGCCATCACCTGCTGGAACGGTGGACCAAATTCCAGCAAGCCTATCTTGAGCCATGAATGATCTGAGCCGACAATTCGCCGCCCGAAAAGTGGAGCGCCGCCGGCAGCTTGCTGCGCTGCCGGTGGGCGAAAAGCTGCGGATGCTGGAGGACATGGTGGCCATGGCCCGCGCCATCAGCGCGACACGACCGGCAGGACCGGCTCGCCCGGTGTTGGGCAAAGCGAAGCCGGGGGCACGCTGACAATGCGCGCACGGGGCAAGACACTGGAACTCGGTGGAACTCGGGGTTCCCCGTGTTCACTGTACGCGGCCGCTGCGGAATATCGCAAGCTCAGGCGAGAATAGGCTTCACAAGGTGCCCTGCCACGTCTGTGAGGCGGAAATAGCGGCCCTGGAATTTGTAAAATAGCTTCTCATGATCCACGCCGAGCAGGTGGAGCATCGTGGCGTGAAGATCATGCACTTGGACTCCCCCGTCGAGAATATTATAACCGTAGTCGTCGGTGATGCCGTGGACGGTGCCGGGACGCACGCCTCCGCCGGCGAGCCAGATGCTGAAACAGCGCGGGTGGTGATCGCGCCCGTAGTTGTTGCCGGACATCTTGCCCTGGCAATACGCGGTACGTCCAAACTCGCCGCCCCACACGACGAGCGTATCCTCCAGCAGGCCGCGGCGTTTGAGATCAATGACGAGAGCAGCGGATGCCTGGTCTGTTTGCTGGCACTGCCGCGTGATGCCGCCGACGACATCACCGTGCTGGTCCCAGCCCTGGTGGAAGAGTTGGATGAATCTCACGTCCCGCTCGATGAGCCGCCGTGCGAGCAGGCAGTTCGCCGCGTAAGTGCCGGGCGTCTTGCTGTCGGGGCCGTAGAGCTTAAAGGTTTCCTCCGACTCGCCGCTGAGGTCGGTGGCATCCGGCACGCTCGTCTGCATGCGAAAAGCCATCTCCGCCTGAGCCACGCGGGCGTCAATTTCCGGATCAAGCTGCTGCTCTGCCTGATAGCCGTTCAATTTGCCGAGCGCATCGAGCATTTCCCGGCGGACATGCGGCGAGACGCCTTCGGGATTCGTCAGACAGAGGACCGGCTCCTTCCCGGCGCGGAACTGCACGCCCTGATGCTCGCTGGGGAGAAATCCGGCACCCCAAAGCCGTGAGTAAAGCGGCTGATCACGCGAGGCATTCTTCGATACGAGAACGATGAACGCCGGCAGGTTGTCATTCAGACTTCCCAGCCCATACGACGCCCATGCCCCCATGGAAGGCCGGCCGGGCACCTGGTTTCCTGAGCAGAAGAAAGTGATCGCCGGATCGTGATTGATCGCCTCCGTGTGCATCGTGCGAATGAGAGCGATGTCGTCCGCGATCTTCTGCGTGTGTGGCAGCAGGTCGGAAATTTCCATGCCGCACGCGCCATGTTTGGAGAAGTTTGCGAACGATCCGGCCATCGGCAGCAGACTCTGATTTCCACTCATGGTGGAGAGTCGCTGATTGCCGATCACTTCCTTCGGCAGCGCTTTGCCGTGGCCCGCGCGGAGTACTGGTTTGTAGTCGAATGTCTCCAAGTGTGATGGCCCGCCGGCCTGAAACAGATAGATCACCCGTTTCGCTTTCGGGGCGACATGAGGGGAACCGAGCACGCCTGGAGTGGCGGCATTCGTCAGTTTGGCCATCGCCATGGCACCGAGTCCGAGGCCGGCCCGGCTGAGAAAGTGGCGGCGCGTGGAGCGCATGAAATCGTCGTAAGTGTTCATAGTCGTTCAGCGATTTGTAATCGCGGCGTCAGAGGTGAGGAGTGTGGAACAAACGATGGTCAGCGCCGCGAGAGCCGGGTTCTCCTCTCCGCACACGGCCTTGGCCGCAGCTTTGTCGGCGGTGTAGGTCTGCAATTGCCGTCGTTGGAGTTCCGCCAGTGCCTCCATTTCCGGCGGCGCTGGCGGGCGCGAAGTGAGCAGGAGAAAAGCCCGTTGTATCGCCGCGTCAGGCTGTTCTTTGACAGCGCGTTTCGCTAATGTCCGTGCACATTCAAAGAAGCTCTGATCGTTCAGGAATATGAGTGGCTGAAGCGGGGTGTTGGTGGTGAGCCGGCGCGGCTGGCAGATTTCGCGGCTGCCTGCGTCCAGGGTGAGCATGCTCGGCGGCGGTGCCGTGCGTTTTCGGAAAGTGTAGAGACTGCGGCGGTGCAGCCCTTCGCCGGTGTCAGGCTGGTAGTCTCCTCCCGATGCACCGGCCTCGGACCAAACGCCCGCCGGTTGCCACGGCTTCACGCTGGGACCGCCGACCTTTTCTACTAACAGCCCCGCGGCGAGCAGCGCCTGATCGCGAATGGCTTCGCCCGCCAGGCGATAAGATGGTCCCCGGGAGAGCAGTGCGTTCTTGGGATCCTTCTCGCGCTTCTCCTTGGTATTCACCGACGACTGCCGAAAGGCGGCGCTCATGACGATGCGCTTGAGCATTCGCTTCACGTCCCAGCCGGTGTGTGCGAAATCGTATGACAGGGTGTCGAGCAATTCCTGGTGCGAAGGTGCATCGCCCTGCATTCCGAAATTCTCCTGCGTGGCCACAATCCCGCTGCCAAAGCACTGCATCCACAGCCGGTTCACCGCCACACGAGACACCAGTGGGTTCTGCGCATCCGTCATCCACTGCGCGAGACCGAGGCGATTCTTCGGCGCGTCCGGCGGGAACGGCATAACTCCCGAGGGTGCCGCCGGCTCCATCGCGCGGCTCATATCCGGCGAGGCATAGTCGCCGCGTATCAAAATATGGAACTGCTTCGGATGCGGTGATTCCTTCATGACCATGATCAGCGGAATGTGATTCAGATAGTCATCCTCCAGACTTTTCCGCGCGGCGATGACCGACTGCCGGGCCTTCCCGGTCTCAACATCCACGCGGCGCAAGTAGTAATTCATTATGGCGGCCTTAGCCGTGGCGTCGCCGGCCTTCGCCGACTTGAAGGTCGTATCCAGTGAGCCGGCCACTTCCAGCGGCGACAGCGCCTGCCGGAAAACCTTTATCTCGTCCATCAGTCCGCCGGCGAACCCGCGATCATCGCGCGGCCTCGCACCGAGGCGCATGTTTTCCGTAGTGATGCTTTTGTCGAGATGGTCGTGCCGTACGGGTGCGGCGACAGGTTTGCCGTCATAGTAAATGTGCAGGCCCGCTGCCGAGGACGAGCCGTCGTAGGTCACGGTGACGTTCACCCATTTCCCGACGGGGAAGTCCTCCGCCGTTTCCACTGACGCGGCGCAACCGGGCCACAGGTGAATGCAACTCCACCGCAGCTTGCCGTTCTCCAGCAGGAGTTCGAAGCCGGAAGCATCCGCCATCTGGGAAAACATCGAAGGCCCGGTGTGCAGAATGAGCGCGCGGTCTTTCCGGTCCGGGGAAAAGAGCCGCAGCGAAACGGTGAGCGCCTCATGCCGCGAGATGCCTTTTACGCCGTCCAACTGCAGCACGGTGTCACCGTCGAACTTCATGGCGCCTTCCACGGGCAATAGTTGGCCGCCGGACATGGAAGCGGCGAAAGCCTTAGGCACTGTGTTAGCCAGTTTGCCGCCCTCGATGGCATCAAGGGTGAAGTGATCCGACGGAGTGGGTGCCGTTACAGATGCGCTAGATGCGAGCCATTGCTCGAAGGCCGCCTCGCGGGTGCCCGGCATGATCTTCTCCGCGGCGATCGCAGCGTCCAGCGTCGCCTGACGCTTTGCGACTTCCGGCACGTGCTGCGGCTCCATCAGCCGCAGTGAAGGCTCCGGAGCTGTCGTTCCGATGGAATAGGGAGTGAGCCCGCATTCATCAATCTGACCAAACATCGCGCTCAGGCTGTAGTACGAGGACTGCGGCAGAGGGTCGTATTTGTGGTCGTGGCATTTGCTGCACTCCATGGTCAATCCGAGGAACGCCGTGCCCGCAGTGTGGACGCGGTCGGAAACATACTCCTGACGAAACTCCGCCTCGATGGAGCCGCCCTCTTCCGTCTGGCGGTGCAGGCGGTTGAAGGTGGTGGCCAGTTTCTGCTCCTGAGTGGCGTTCGGCAGCAGATCGCCGGCGATTTGCCACGTCAGAAACTGATCGTAGCGAAGGTTTTTGTTGAATGCGGAAATCACCCAGTCGCGCCATGGCCAAACGAAGCAGTTCTTGTCGGACTGATAGCCGAAGGTGTCGGCGAACCGCGCCAAGTCCATCCAGTCGAGGGCCATTCGCTCGCCAAAGCGCGGCGAAGCGAGCAGCGCGTCCACCTGCTTTTCGTAGGCGTCCGGTGCATTGTCGCTGAGAAATGCCGCGAGCTGTTCGGACGACGGCGGCAGGCCTGTGAGCACAAAAGAAATCCGCCGCAGCAGTGCCGCGCGATCGGCTTCCGCATTCGGAACGAGACCCTGCACTTCCAGTTTCTGGAGTATAAAGCGATCAATATCGTCCTTCGCCCATGCAGTGTTCCTCACCACTGGCGCGGGATGTCTTTCGGGTGCGATGAACGCCCAGTGCTTCGTGAAGTTCGCGCCCTCCTCAATCCACCGCACGAGAATGCTGCGCTCCTCGACTGAAAGTGGCCGGTTCAACTTCGGCGGCGGCATGATGTCGTCCGGATCGGTCGTATGGATCCTATCAAAAATAGCGCTTTCCTTCGGCTTTCCAGGAACCACGGCGCGGTTGCCGCTCTTCAGCACCGCAAACGCGCCCTCCGGAGTGTCGAGGCCGAGTCCGGCTTCGCGCTTTTTCGCATCGGGACCGTGGCAGGCGTAGCACCGGTCTGAGAGCAGCGGGCGCACGTCACGGTTATAGTCCACCGCTCCGTGGAGCAGGGAAGCCGGCAGCAGGAGGCAGAGAAAACTGGCTCGGGTCATGGTCATAGGGGATGAGTGAGAGAGCCATCGAATGGACTCCGGTCAATGAAGACGCCTGCTGCGGCAAATTCTTCCAATTGGCTGTCCCGAACACATTGCATATCCCTCTGGCAAGATGCTCCGGACAGTTACCGTGAGTGCATGTTCCCATCTCCGCCACCACCTCCTGCGCCTGAAGCTGCCCCTATGGGAGCATGGCCGCTTTTCAGATTTCGCGGCATTAGGGTTTTTCTGCACTGGTCGTGGATCCTCGTGGCGGTTTATCACATTAATACGGGGAAGGGCGAGTATCCGCACATCGGTTGGGACATTGGGGAGTATCTGGCGCTCTTCGGTATCGTGCTGGTGCATGAGTTCGGTCACGCTTTCGCCACGAGGCAGGTGGGCGGCATTGCGGAGCGGATTCTCTTGTGGCCGCTCGGCGGTATCGCGTTTGTCCAGACTCCGCCGCGCGCAGGCGCGTATCTGTGGGGCATCGCCGCCGGGCCGCTGGTGAATGTGGTGCTCTGGCCGGTGCTGTGGTTGATCACGAGTCAGTTTTCTGATCCGTTCAACTTTTTTGCGACCTGCCCGCGAGTCCCGAATACCTATAGCCTGCTAAACCCTTTGGGAACGCCGGAAGCATGGCCGCTCTTCCTCCACCATATTTTCTGGATCAACACGATCCTGCTCATCTTTAATCTCGTCCCGGCCTATCCGCTGGATGGCGGTCAGATATTTCGCGGCATCCTGTGGTTCTTCGTGGGGCCGATGAAGAGCCTGCTCATTGCAGCCTGGACCGGCCTTATCCTTGGTGGTGCGGCCATGATTTTCGTCCTCATAAAATTTCAGTCCATTTGGATGGCGATCATGCTGGGACTCATCGTGCAGCAGTCATGGATGGCGATTTCCCGGGTTAGGGAATGGAGCCGGCAAATGCGCGGGCAGTGACTCAAACGCCCGCGATGAGATATGCGGTGACCGCGTAGATCTCCCGGATGAGGAATCCGGCCTTTGCACTCATCGAAGTGTAAAGCGTGGTCGGCGTGGGGGAACGCCACGCAGTGATCCCCAGGTCGTGCATCATCCAGCGGACGCGCTCCATGTGCATCGGATCACTCACGAGGAGAGCCTCGCTGAGTCCGTGCGCCTTCATGAGGTCGCGGGCGTAGCGCAGATTCTCTAAAGTGGTGCGCGACTTGCTTTCCATGAGCAGATCGCGCTCGGGCACGCCCTTCTCGATGGCATAGCGGCGTGCGACTTCGCTTTCTGCGTGCTCGGCACCGTCGCCGAATCCGCCAGTGAGGATGAGCTTCTTCACCAGTCCTTTCTTATACAACTCCACGCCATGCGCGATCCGCTGCTCGAACACGGGCGATGGCTTGTCGCCGTAGGCCGCGGCCCCCATGACGATGGCGACGTCCGCTTTGCGCGATTCGTCCGTGGCTGCGCTCTGCACAATGCGGGCACCGACCCAGCCGCACCAAACGACGAGGGCGACGAGCAGCCATTTGAAGATAGAGCGGAGGCGCTTGAGGAGGATCATGCGGAAAAGGAGGACGCTCCCTGGCGCAGCCGCAGGGCCGACGCAAGCTGGGCCTCACTCAATCCACGGCTGGCTTTTCTGATAGGCAGCGAGGTGTTTTTGAATCTCGGCGGCGAGCAGTTCATCGCCGGTGGCTTTGGCGAGCAGCGCGGCATCGGCGGCAGTCGCGGCAGCCGTCTGGAAGTTGCCGCTCGCGGCGTGGGCGGCGGCGAGGTTATCCAGCACGGCGGGGGACTTTCCGCCGGTGGCTTTGTGGAGTTGCTCCGCGAGAGTGAGAGCGCGCGCGGGCTGCCGGAGCTTTTCGTCTTTGGCGGTGGCGAGGAGCCACACAAGGTTGTTGGCGGCATCAAGGAGGTCCGGCTTCAATTTTAATGCCGACTCGTACCCGGCGATGGCGGCGGCGGTGTCGCCGGTGAATTGACTGGCGACGGCGAGATTGAAAGTGATTTCCGCACTCTCCGGCGCGACGGTGAGGCTGGCCGTGAAGGCGGCGCGCGCTTTGGTGTGGTCACCGAGCGCCTGCCAGACTTTGCCGAGTTGATTGTGCAAAACCGCGGCGTCTTTGGCGGGCGTGATGGCAAGCTGCCGCTCCAACTCGCGCCGCGCTTCGTCGCGGTAGCCGGCATCTAGCAGCGTCTGGACAAGGCCGAGGGCAGTGAGCGGAAAGAGCGGCTTCGCGCTGCGCCCGGGAAAGGGGAATGCGGCGGCTTCGGGATCCGCCGGCGTCTGCGCAGCGGCGGCGGCATCCAGGGCGAGTTGCGCCGGCGTAACGGGGCCGTGGTAGATACAAGAGAGGCGCCCGTCCGGGCTGAGTAGATACGCGGACGGCAGCGGCAGGGCGCGCTCGGGATAGAGGGCCTTGCTCTCCAGCAGCGCGAGGCCGCGCACCGCGTCCTGCGTCGCGAATCCGGCATCGAACGGCCACGGCCGCGCCGCGAGCGCGCGGCGGGCGTTCTCAAGATCGTCCTTGGTTGGGTCTGATTTCGCAGTGTCCACGGCGAGCGCGATAATGCGCAGCCCTGACAAGGCGGCGGCCTGCGCGGCGAGCGCCGCCATCTCCGTCCGGCACAGCGGGCACCAGCTTCCCCACAGCAGCACCAGCGTTGGCTTCGTCGCCGCGCCGATACTTTGCTGGCGGCCCTGGAGATCGAAGTAATCCAGCTTCGGTACTGGCGGGCGATTCACCAGCACGGCGCGCACATCCGGTTTCTCCTCCGGCAGCTTCGCGGCCCCGGCGGCGATGGGCGGCAGTGGCTTTCGCTCAAATGACTTCGCTCCGCTCCCCTGGGTGACTGCGTAAAAATGGTCCGCCTCCACTGCGGGCAGGATCACTTCATCGAATCCAGGAGCCGGCCAGCGGATGAGAAGTTTCTCGATCTTCTCGTCCGCCCGGAATCCGAAGTGCAGCGTCTTCGGCGTCTGGCTGAGGAAGCCATCGCCGGCCTTCACGCGATGCCAGAGCGTGCGCCTGGTGCCGTCTGCGGCAGCGAGCGTGAGTTCCGCGCGCGCGCCGATGGCGTCGCGATTGGAAGTGCGGCCTTCGAGTTTCAATGCCAGCCAGTGAGTGCCGCTAACGATGTCATTGCGCAGAAAGCGGAGGCGCGGCGCGGTACGGCTGGAGTACCAGAGATCGAGGTCGCCGTCGCCGTCCCAGTCGGCGGGGATCACGGCGCGGGAGTCGTCTATCTGATCCAGATTCACCGCGCCGCTGGCGCAGGCGAATGACGTCAACTTCGCACCGAGATTGAGGAACGCGCAGTTGCGCTCACGTCCGCTGAACGACTTCCCCTGCGCGATGAGTGCGCCGAGCGCGTCCCAGCTTTTCGCGTAGGCGCTGTCGGCGGTGTCCGTGTTGGACTCGGGACTTTGCGCCACGACCTGGCGCCAGTAGAAACTTCACAAGTCGCCCGGGTCGGGCTGTGTGATGTAGCCATTGGCAACGACGAGATCGTCCCAGCCGTCGTTGTTGAGATCAACGAAGCGGCTGCCCCACGCCCAGCGGCCCATGGTGACGCCCGACTCGACGCTCACGTCGTGGAAGGTGCCGTCGCCGGCATTCTGGAACAGCGAGTTGCCCTTCGCGTGCCGCTGAAAACTCGCCAGCGTACCGCTGCCCTCGCGGAAGCGGCGCTGATACGTGACGCGGTTCCCCGCGCTGCTCCACATGTTGCTCACGTAGAGATCGGGCTGCCCGTCGTTGTCGGCATCGCCCCAGCTCGCGCTCATGCCGGCGGAGATGTCCTCCACGCCTGCAGCGGCGGCGACGTCTTTGAATTTCACACTGCCGTCCGTGCTACGGTCGCAGCGGTAGAGATTGTTCCGCCCAAAGTCGTTGGCCACATATAAGTCGAGATCGCCGTCGCCGTCGTAGTCCTCCCATGCGGCGGCGAAGGAGAAGCGGCTGTTGTTCTCGTCGAGGCCGACGGATTTTGTGACATCGCGCCAGCGGAACTGCCGGTCATTGCGCAGGAGCATATTGCGGCTTCCGTTGCTGGCGTCGTGATAGGGGAGCGGTCGTGCGAGGAAGCGCTGATCCACAGCGGTGGCGCGTTTGGCGTAGCAGCAGGCGTAGAGATCGAGATCGCCGTCGCCGTCGAAGTCCGCGGCGGCGAGCGAGTAGGGCATGCCTTCCGGACTCAGCGTGCTGGCGGCGGGCTGGAAATTCCCGCTGCCGTCGTTTGCCATGAAGAGTACGCCCCAGATCATGGCCACAGCGAAATCCTGGTCGCCGTCGTTGTCGAAGTCGCAGAAGATCGCCGCCTGGGATTGATCCCAGAAGTCCACGCCGCTCGCGCGCGCTTTGTCCGTCAGAGTGCCGTCAGCATTTTGCATGAACAGACGGTTCGGCAGGCCGCCGGGCTGACAGATGTAGATGTCCTCGCGCCCGTCGCCATTGGCATCGCCCATCGCAAATCCTTCCCAGCCGCTCGGGCCGAAAACATACTGCTGCTCCATGCGCGCGACCCAGTGATCGAGACCGTGGGCGATCTGTTGCTGAAAGGCCGTATCGCCGCCGAGCACCGCGCCGGTGCAGTCGGTGAAGGTGCGCGCGGCGTCCGTGACCGTTTCCTCGAATGACTCCACCGTCACTGCGAGCAGACGAGGCTCGTCCTTGTTCGTCATGTCCCACCGACAGCGCCACTGTGCGACCTGCTGCATGGCGCGCACGGCGCTGCGGGCGACGACTTCCACGCGCACGGTGGTCTCCGGCGGCTCGGCGGTGACGCGGAAGATTTTGAAGTTCGTGGTGATCTCCACAGGCGACGGCACGGCGCCCGGGAGCGCGAGCAGTTGCGCAGAAAAGGCGGTGGCGTCCACGGGCTGCGGCTCCGCCGGTGCGGTCATGCGCTGCACGGTGAGCGGCGGCTGAGAGAAGGCGGCGGCCAGTTTGTTCGGGCGCAGCGGCGTGCTGCGAAAGCCGGGGGCGAGAAATGCCGTCACGCTCTCTGCGAACGGATTGGACCGACCGGTCGGATCAGGCGGATGGGTCGGATGAGACCCGGTAGTCCCGGCCAGCAGTTTGCCAAGTTCTTTAAGCCGGCGCCCCGCCGTATCATTGAGGTGTTCGGTATCCCAGGCGTGGTCATCGAGCCGGGCGGGGACGGACTCATGAACCATGCCGATTTCCTCCAGTGGCACTGCGGACGGGCGCGTGGTTTCCACCGCCGCAGCCGGAGTCGCGGGAGCAGGAGGCGCGTCCTTTTTCCCGCACGCGGCCAAAAGAACGGCCCCTGCTGCGAACAACAGGGGCCGTGGGGAAAACTGACGGCGGAGATGATTCACGCCGCGCACTTAGAACCGGGAACGCCGCCGGCGCAACAATGCGAGCGCCGCTACTCCGCCGAGCATCGCGGTGGAGGGCTCGGGAATCTGCGAGAGCATGATGCCCTGCCAGATGGCGTTATCGTCGGCAAACTCAGTCGCATCGCCTGGGCCGAACAAACTGGCGTGGCCCATTTCGACATTTACGACACCATCCGGGGCGACGAAGTCATAAGTATAAACCAACCCCAGGTTCGGGCTGTATGCAGGATAGCCGGCCCCGGTTTTCACCCCGAGCGAACTGATGTTGTCCACGGCGTTGACCCCATCCACGCGGATATCCCAGCCCCGAGTGTCGGCAGCGTGGTTTCCGTAGAAGAGCACCTGGAGGCGGTACATCTGCCCCGGGGTGACATTCATGTTCGCTTGGAGATTGGGATTGGGACCAGCGCCGTCAGGCCCTTGGTTCGTCCAGCGGATGTCGCTGTAGATTTCCTCCAGATTATTGTCATCGGTAGTTACGCCAAATTCCGGCTTCGTCTGCCAGTCTGTCACCAATTGCGGGCCGACGGAGGAGAAGCCGGCAGGCGCGGCGCCTTGTGGTGCCACACCATCCGGGGAGAAAGTGACGCCATTCACCACCAGGGCAGGACCGTTGAAGCGGACTGCGTACACGTTATTGGTGAAATCCAGGCTGGCGGGGCCGACGACGTTACTAATTGTACCCGCATTAACGGTGGTGGCGGCGCGGGCGGCGGTGGTGAGACCGGCGGCACAGGAGAGGATGAGAAGCAGGGTGCTGAGTTTCATAATTTAGGGTGAATTTCGGCGGATTGTGGAGAAAAACCGTCCGTTCGTCAAGAAAACGTTTCAGAATTTAATGCGAGCCCGCTTCCGGCTCGCACTCAGGCGAAATCATACACGACCGCGCTGCTGGCAGACGTGCTTGAAGACCTTCTCAATGAATTCGAGGTGCAGCGGGTGCACCTGATACTCGTCCTGCGTCGCCTTGCCCGGGAAGACGAGGTTCAGCGCCACCTGGTAGCTTTGCTCCACGACCGTGCGGGGGCTGGAGACCATTTTTCCGATGTGGAAATGGAGCGCTCCGGGGATGGGCCGGAGGTATTGCTCCGTGTCGGCGATGAGTTCGGCCACGCCGCCCTCAGCCCGGATTCCCGGATCGCCGCTCTCGAAGAAACCGTGAATACGCTCACCCTGCGAGCCGTCGCCGAAGGGTTAAAACTCATTGATCTGCGCGCCCCGCGCTGCCGCAATGTCAAGGTCGTGGCCCCCAGCGCCGAAAGCCGGCACTTCCTGCTCCTCGACGGCAAACACCGTCTTTTTGAGTGGGATACTGACGCATTAAATGCGGCGCTGGCGCCGGTGGATGCGGATGCGGACGATGTTGCCTACATTTAGCCCTCAGTCTCACCCTGCTGCCCCCTTCTCAAGCGAGTGACGGGGGGAGCAAAATCCTTGAGCCTCCGCCTTCAGCTTAATCATTATTAAACTATTCCTTGCCTTCTTTGGGGCTTTTCTGGTAATCACACCGAAAAATCCGAAGAATTGGGATTGACTGCCGGTTTGAGAAAGTGTTGAACGGCAGCCCCCCGGCCCAGGTCTTAGGATTCGCAAAGAACCGCAACAAAATGACCTCCCGGATACGCTTCGCTGACCTCCGCAGGATGAAATCCTGTAAGATTCCGGCAAACAATCTGCTCTGATTTCCGTATATACTCCTGTAACCCTTAATCGTCTTCCCCGACCTACACTCCAATGGCAAACCTCGAACTCGACGGTGGCATCAAGATTTACCTCCGGGAAATCGGAAAAACCGCCCTGCTCACTCCCGACCAGGAGATCGAACTCGCTGCCCGCATTAAAAAAGGCAGCAAGCTCGCTCGCGACCACATGATCAAAGCGAATCTCCGCCTCGTGGTGAAGATCGCTCAGGACTACGCCAACTACGGCCTGCCCCTGCTCGACCTCATTTCCGAAGGAAACATCGGCCTGATGAAGGCCGTGGAGCGCTTCGACCCCAACAAGGGCGGCAAGCTCTCGACCTACGCCGCATGGTGGATCAAGCAGAGCATCAAACGCGCGCTGGCCAATCAGTCGAAGACGATCCGCCTGCCCGTCCACATGGTGGACAAGATTTCCAAGATGCGCCGTGTGGCCATGTCCATGTCCGAAGACCTCGGACGGGAGCCAACTGACGACGAACTTTCCGAGGAAATCGGGATTGATCGCGCCAAGCTTGCCCAGCTCAAGGCCGCCAGCCTGCGCCCGGCTTCGCTGGATGCCCCGATCAGCGACGACGACAGCACGGAATTCGGCGAAATTATCGGCGACGACCGTGCGCAGACGCCGCACGAGATTCTCAGCCACCGCAACATGCACGATCAGCTCGACGGGCTGCTCGACGTGCTG
>JANOZA010000002.1:0-8837 GCA_031429155.1 Verrucomicrobiota bacterium
ATCATGGGACAGCACTGCGCCGAATCGCCGGGGCAGACCTCGAAAATCACAACTCGACCCCCCAACGATTTTAGTGGATCAGCCGCCGTCTCTACGGGGGAGGCTCGCCCGTGTTTTCTGGCCTATGGGATGCCAGTGAAACGAAAACCCATACTGCAACTCCTCACCCTGGCCTTCGGGCTGGTGCTGTCGGGCGGCTCCGCTTCGGCGCAGACCGCCTAACCCGCCGCCGGCGGATCGGGCAAGAAGCCCAACATCCTCGTGATCTGGGGCGACGACATCGGCAACATGAACATCAGCCACAACAGTCGCGGCGTGATGGGCTACCAGACGCCGAACATTGACCGCATCGCCAAAGAGGGCGTCAGCTTCACCGATTACTACGCGCAGCAGAGCTGCACGGCGGGACGTGCAGCGTTCATCGGCGGCTCGGTGCCGCTGCGAAACGGCATGTTGAAGGTCGGTATGCCCGGCGCGAAGGAAGGCTGGCAGAAGACCGACGTGACCATGGCCACAGTGATGAAATCGCAGGGCTACGCGACCGGCCAGTTCGGCAAGAACCACCAGGGCGACCGCGACGAGCACCTGCCCACGATGCACGGCTTCGACGAATTCCTCGGCAACCTCTATCACCTCAATGCGGAGGAAGAGCCGGAGAATGCCGACTACCCGAAAGACCCCGAGTTCAAGAAAAACTTCGGTCCGCGCGGCGTGCTGAAGTGCAAAGCCGACGGCAAAGGCGGCCAGACCATCGAGAACACCGGCCCGCTCACCAAGAAGCGCATGGAAACCATTGATGATGAGAGCGTCGGGGCAGCGAAAGATTTCATCACCCGGCAGAACAAGGAGGGGAAACCCTTCTTCTGCTGGTGGAATGGCACGCGCATGCACTTCCGCACCCATGTGAAGGCGGAGCACAAAGGCATCTCCGGGCAGGACGAATACAGCGATGGCATGGTCGAGCACGACATGCACGTCGGCGAACTACTTAAGGTCATTGATGACCTCGGCATCGCCGACAATACCATCGTCCAGTATTCCACCGACAACGGCGTGCATTACAACACCTGGCCCGATGCCGGGACGACGCAGTTCCGCAGTGAGAAGAACACGAACTGGGAGGGAGCCTATCGCGTCTCTTGTTTCGCACGCTGGCCCGGCCACTTCCCCGCGGGCACCACGCTCAACGGCATCGTCGCCCACGAAGACTGGCTGACCACCTTCGCCGCCGCCGCAGGTGCGCCGGACATCAAGGAAAAGCTCCTGAAGGGCGTGGAACTCAACGGCCGCAACTACAAGAATCACCTCGATAGCTACAACCAACTCGATTACCTCAGCGGCAAAGTGAAAGAGTCGCCACGCAAGGAGTTCCTGTATGTGAATGACATCGGCGAGATCGTCGCCGCCCGCATGGGTGACTGGAAGGTCGTTTACATGGAAAACCGCGCTGAGACGGTGGCCCTCTGGCGTGAGCCGTTCGTTGAATTGCGTGCCCCGCTGCTCTTCAACCTGCGCCGCGACCCGCTCGAGAAAGCCCAGCACAACGCGCAAACCTACAACGATTGGTGGCTCGACCGCGTTTACCTCATCACGCCCGCCACGGCCAGTGTCGCCGTGTTCCTCAAGACCTTTCAGAAATTTCCACCCAGCCAGACAGCAGGTTCCTTCAACCTGACCAAGATGCAGAAACAGATGGAAGAAGCAGGCAAGGCCAGCAAGTAATTGCGGACCTAACTACCCAACCCAATCCACCGGGCCGCACCTGTTCCATCCGGGTGCGGCCCCAAACGTAGCTCGACATTCCAATATCGAGTCCGGCGCACGCAAAATTCGCCGCTCGAATCCCGACGTCGGAATGTCGAGCTACGTTCCCGCTCTTCCCCACTCACACCCATGAAAACCGCACGCATTCAGCACCTCCCTGCCGCCGCGCTCGCTGGCGCGCTGGCGTTTATTTCGAGCAGCGCCCGCGCCGCTGATCCCCCGCCAAAGCTTGTCCTGCAAATTACCGTGGACCAACTGCGAGGCGATCTTCCGGGGCGCTATCTCAAGAATATGGGTCAGGGCGGCTACCGCTATCTCATGGAGCAGGGCGTCTGGTTTGCCGATGCGCACCACGCTCACGCCAACACCGAGACCATCGTGGGCCACACCACGCTCGCCACCGGCGCGGACCCCGCGGTGCATGGAATGATCGGGAATGTGTGGCTGGATCGCCTGACTGGCGCCCTCACTTACAACATCGAAGACCCGAAGTGCCGCATTCTCACCGCCGGAGCGGATGTGAACAAAGCCACGGAGATAGATCCCACGCAAAAGGTGGCCACCGCGGAAGGACGTTCGCCCGCGGCCATTCTCGTTTCCACCTTCAGTGATGAACTGGCCATCACCACTGCTGGCCGCGCGAAAATCTTCGGCGTGTCCGTCAAGGATCGCGGCGCAGTGTCCATGGCCGGGCACGCGGGCAAGGCGTTCTGGTTTTCCAAAGCCTCCGGCGAATTCGTCTCCAGCTCGTATTACTACGAGCGCTATCCGGCGTGGGTGGAGGCATTCAACAAACAGAAGCTCCCCGCCGCTTATGACGGCAAGTCGTGGGAACTGATGCATGACCAGTCCACCTATCTCTTTGGCGGTGCCGATGACAAAGCGTGGGAGACTGCGATGCCCGGTTACGGGCGGGTCTTCCCTCACGCTTACGGCCCGGCCACCGGCAAATACTTCACGACCTTCCTGACCCTGAGTCCCGCCGGTGACGACCTCACCCTGGCATTCGCCAAAACACTGATGGCCGCCGAGAAAATCGGTGAGGATGAAGTCACGGATTACCTGTCCGTCAGCTTCTCGTCGACGGACTACGTCGGGCATCTGTTCAGTCCCTCCAGCCTTGAAGCGGAGGACAATCAGTTGCGCCTCGACCGCACGCTCGCGGACCTTTTCGCTTACGTGGACAAAAGCGTCGGATTGAAAAACACGCTCATCGTGCTCTCCGCCGACCACGGCGGCCCGGAAGCTCCCGGCTACCTGAATGAACTCGGTATCGCAGCCAAATACGTGTCGCCGTTGCAATGGGATAAGGAGCCGGCCTTCATTGCCCTGAAACAGAAATTCGGCATCGGCAAGCAACACATCGAGGCCTACCGCCAGCCCTACGTTTATCTCAACAGAGAGGTGATTCAGGAAAAGGGACTCGACCAGGCCGTGGTGGAAAAAGCAGTGGTGGAGGAACTGCTGAAACTGGACGGCGTGGCCCTTGCCGTCTCCAGCACGGCGCTCCAGCAGGGCAACCTGCCGAACACGCCCGTCATCCAGGCGGTCCTGCGCAACTTCAATGCCCGGCGCTCCGGCGACATCTTTGTCGTCTTCGAACCGCACTGCTTCATCAATGACTTTGACGGCCTGGTCGTGGCCTGCACGCACGGCGCACCCTGGAGCTACGACACCTTCGTGCCCGTCGTGTTCGCCGGCGGCAAACTAACCGGTCAGCGCGTTTACCGCCCTATCGAGACTGTGGACGTGGCCCCTACCCTCGCGGCCATCGCCGGCACCAAACCACCCTCCGGCTCCCGCAGCGGTCCGCTGCTGGAAGTCATGAACTCCGCCAAATAGCACCGACATAAACTCCCAACCGAAACACCACCATGAAACACCTCATCCAACTCCTGATGAAACCATCATTCGCGTGCCTCCTGGCGCTGGCCGCCCTCGCTATTCCGGTCCATGCCGCCGACAAAGAGGCCGCAGCCAAGCCCGCTGAAATCACCGCTATAGACATCCTCCTGCAGCCGGATGCCACCATGCTGAAACAATCCGCCGACAACAACGCGCGCTTGCTCAAGGTCTTCCCGAAAGGTTTTGCCCTCGATGCGACACACACGCCTCACATCACCATGCTCCAGTGTTTCGTCCGCACCGCCGACCTTGAGAAGGTCTATGCGGCCCAGGAAAAGGTGCTCGCCGCCGCGAACGTGAACGCGATGAAGCTGGAGGCCTTCAAATTCTACTACGCCCCGGCTGGTGCGACGGGCGTCGCGGGCATTTGCGCGAAGCCGACCCCGGAAATCCTCAAGCTCCAGGCGGACATCATCGCCGCCGCGAAGCCGTTCATGGTGGAACGCGGACCCATCGGCGCCTTTACCGCGTCACATGATGATCCCGCCATTGATGCGGCCATCATTGATTACGTCTCCACCTTCGTCCCGAAGATGAGCGGCGAAAATTTCAATCCCCACGTCAGCACCGGCGTCGCTCCCAAAGCCTACCTCGACAAGATGCTCGCCGAGCCGTTCAAGACCTTCAACTTCTCACCCGCCGGCGCGGCGGTCTATCAGCTCGGGCCATTCGGCACCGCGGCGAAGGAACTCAAAGTGTGGGATCTCAAGCCCTGAGCCACGCCACGGAGAAAACCACCCTCAAGACAGTCGCGCGCTTTGCTGGCGTGCTCGCTTTCACCGCCACCGTTTCGCGAGTTGCCGGCGTTCCCGACCGCCCGCGCGGCGGTCTCATCGGCATCAGCCGGCAACCCCTCATTGACCTTCCGCAAACTCTCACTCCCATCCCGCGACCATGAAAACGTCAAAAAACTCCGCCGATCGAATGAGGAATAGCGTCACCACACCGACGAAAAACGCGAGTGGGCCTCCAATCGCGAGTCGTCCATCGGCAGGCTCGACAAGGGTCTTGACGAGGCGAAGGAAAAGGGTTGGACAGGGATGAGCATGAAGGACGACTGGAAGACGATCTACCCGACGGGAAAGAAGTGATCGGTCCGCCGTCCGCAGTGTTCAGCAAACCACCCCGACAACACCAACCAAAACAAAACCCAACGAAAACACCATGAACAAAATCATCCTGACCTCCCTCGCCCTCAGCGCCTTTGCTCTCACTTCCTGCAACACCGCCAGTACAGCGGTCCAGGGAACCGCCAACACCGTCGGACATGCCGCGCAGGGCGTTGGCAGAACCGTCGTGACGGCCGGCACCGGCGTCGCGAAGACTGTCGGCGGCACCGTGACCACCGCCGGCACGGGCATCGCCGAGGGCGATTTGAAGAAGGCCACCATTGGCACTGCGACCGCCGCAGGCACCGGTACCGTGTCCACCGTTAAAGCCACCGGCAGCAGCCAATTGAAAACCGGCGCTGGCGTGATCAAAGACACCGGCACGACCGTCAAAGACACCAGCAAAGCCGCCAGCGGCGAGTAAAGACTTTGCGGTGCCGGGCCAGGCAGGCCGTGAGCACGAAGGACGCAGGAAGACGATCTGCCCGCCGGAAAAGTTATTGACGGCGGGTGGACTCGCTTTGTACTGTCGAGCGCTCCCCACGCCTGCCGGTCGCCACGCCTGGTTGCGCCGGAGTCGAGGCGACCTTCATCCCATCCATCATCAAGCAGACAACGCCATGAAAATCAAAACCACGTTCACTGTCCTCAGCTTCGCGCTGGGCACGATATTCACACTGCCCGCCGCGGCACAGGATAAACCAGGCGCGGCCGCTCCGCTCGACCGCACGGCGCTGCCGATTCCCGAGCCGGCGGTGAAGCCCATCGCCACTCTGGATGCGCGCGAGGCGAAGGCTCCGCCGCGTTTTGAGGTGAAGGCTCCGGCGGGCGCACCAAACGTCGTGATCGTGCTCATTGACGACATCGGCTTTGGCGCGAGCAGCGCGTTTGGCGGACCGTGCCGGATGCCGAACCTCGACAGGATGGCGGGCAACGGGCTGCGGTATAACCGCTTTCACACCACCGCACTATGCAGTCCGACGCGCGTGGCATTGCTGACCGGGCACAATCACCATGCCAACAACGCGGGCGCGATCATGGAGCTGGCGACTGGTTTTCCCGGCAACACGGGCATCCGCCCGCGCGAGATCACGACGCTGGCGCAAATCCTCCGGCACAATGGTTACAGCACTTCGGCCTACGGGAAATATCATGAGACGCCGCCGTGGGAGGTGTCGGTGTCCGGGCCTTACGATCGCTGGCCGACGGGGTCGGGCTTCGACAAGTTTTACGGCTTCATCGGCGGCGAGACGAACCAGTGGGCACCTGCGATCTTCGACGGCGTGACGCGCATCGAGCAGCCGCAGACGAAGGACTACCACTTCACCGTGGACATGACGGACCAGGCGATTCGCTGGGTGAGCGCGCAGAAGGCGCTCACGCCGGACAAGCCGTTCTATATGTACTTCGCCCCGGGGGCGACGCACGCGCCGCACCACGCGCCGAAGGAATGGATTGCGAAATACAAAGGCCAGTTCAGCGCCGGCTGGGACCAACTGCGCGACGAAACCTTCGAGCGGCAGAAGAAGGCGGGCATCATCCCGGCGAACACGAAGCTCACGCCGCGTCCGAAGGAAATCCCGGCATGGGCTGACATGAGCGCGGACCAGAAGCGGCTCTTTGAGCGGCAGATGGAAACCTTCGCGGGTTTTGCCGAGCACACGGACAACGAAGTGGGCCGTCTCATCGCGCAGCTCGAAACCATCGGCGCGCTGGAGAACACACTCTTCTTTTACATCGTGGGCGATAACGGCGCGAGCGCCGAGGGCGGCCCCGAGGGCACCTACAACGAGATGATGGCGCTCAACGGCATCGTCGGCAAAGCCGAGCAGATGATGGGGCACCTCGAAACCTGGGGCGGCCCCACCACCTATCCGCACTATTCCATCGGCTGGGCGTGGGCGACCAATTCGCCCTTCCAGTGGACCAAGCAGGTCGCATCGCATTTCGGCGGCACGCGCAATGGCATGGTGATGCACTGGCCGAAGGGGATCAAGGCGAAGGGCGAAATCCGCAGCCAGTTCCACCACGTCATTGACGTCGCGGCGACCGCGCTGGAGGCCGCGAAGATCCCGCAGCCGAAGACCGTGGACGGCATCAAGCAGCGTCCGATGGACGGCGTCTCCATGCTTTACTCTGCGGACAAGGCCGACGCTCCAGACAAGCGCACGACGCAGTATTTCGAGATGTTCGGGAACCGCGCGATCTACCACGAGGGCTGGGTCGCGGCGACGCGCCACTCCATTCCCTGGCTCAATGTGCCGCTGCCCCCGCTGAAGGATGACGTGTGGGAACTCTATAAGGTGGACGAGGATTTCAGTCAGTCGGAGAACCTCGCCGCGAAGAACCCCGCGAAGCTCAAGGAACTCCAGGCGGTGTTTGAGAAAGAAGGCATTCGCAATCATGTCTTCCCGATTGATGACCGTCGCGTCGAGCGATTCGTCGCCTCCATCGCCGGTCGTCCCGATCTCATGGGCGGACGCAAGTCGCTCACCGTCTATCCCGGCATGACCGGCCTGATGGAAAACGCGTTCATCAACGTGAAGAGCGTGGCCCACACCGTCACCGCCGAGATCGAAGTGCCCGACGACAAAACCAGCGGCGTCATCATCGCCCAGGCCGGCTACTTCGGCGGCTGGGTTGTCTATATGAAGGAAGGCAAAGCGCACCACGAATACAACTTCTTCGGCCTCGAACGCACCAACGTCGGCAGCGAGGCCGCGCTCGCGCCGGGCAAGCATACTATCAGCTACGAGTTCATCCCCGATGCAAAGAAGCCCGGCACCGGCGGCAAATCCATCCTCAGCGTGGACGGCAAGAAAGTCGGCGAAGGCCAGATTCCGAAGACGCAGCCCTTCGCCTTCTCCGGCGACGAAGGCGCGGACGTCGGCATTGATGGCGAGACGAATGTCTCCAACGACTACAAGCCCAACCTGCCGAGCACCTTCACCGGCAAGATCATCAAGGTGACGGTGGAGCAGAAGTAATTCGCCGGATTTCGGTGTGCTGCATCCCTCCTTCTGGCGGCTGAGTGATTTGCCATGACCAACACCACGCTCATTGCCGGTATCGTCTTCGCCGTGCTTCTCGGCGCGGTGGTGCTGGGCAAATGGCTGCGCCGGCGGCTGCCGGAACCGCATCTCAGCAGCGATACGAAGGACACGGTGAAAGTGTCCATCGGGCTGGTGGCCACGATGGCAGCCATGGTGCTGGGCCTGCTGATCAGTTCGGCCAAGGACTCCTACGATGCCAACCGCACTCAGGTGATTCAGATGGCGGCCAAAATCACGCTGCTCGACCGCGTGCTGACGCTCTATGGGCCGGAGGCCGCGGAGGCGCGCACGGCATTGCGCGCGGTGGTGGAGGAATCGGTGCAGCGCATCTGGCCGGCAACGGAAAGCCTGGTTGCGGAGCTTTCTGTCAGGCCCGCTGCGGGCAACACCGCTTATGGCCATGTGCTGCGCCTCGCGCCCGGAGAAGACACGGCCAGGGAGGTTCTCAAGGACCAGGCGGTAGCGCTGATCGCCCAGCTCGGCGAGATGCGCACTCTGCTGGAAGCTCAGGCGGCTTCGTCACTGTCAATGCCGCTGCTTGTGATCATGGTCTGCTGGCTGGCGCTCATCTTCCTCGGCTTCACTCTGCTCGCGCCGTCCAATGGCACGGCGACCGCAGCGTTGCTGATTTCCATGCTGTCCTGCTGTGCGGCCATCTCGCTAATCCTGGAGCTGAACCGGCCCTTCAACGGCATGATCCGCATCTCCAGCGAGCCGATGACACATGTCCTGAGCCAGCTCGCAAAACCGGTGCCGTAACCCCCTGCGCTTGCCGGGAGGGACTTCCCTTTCCGCAGATTTCGATTCTGATACGTTGCGGCTTTCTCCGCTGCAATTAGAAGCCTGTCTCCACCAATAAACCTAGAAAGGAAAATGGGCACTGCTTTCCCTCGTCCTTTTGGCAGGACGATGGCACGCCGTCGGGATGGAGGCAGAGAGGCTGAAGTTTCATCCGCTGAGCAGGGGTTCGGCCCCGCCGGGCAGGCCGGGTAGCCATTTTCCTCCC
>JANOZA010000003.1:0-6322 GCA_031429155.1 Verrucomicrobiota bacterium
GGCGAGATAATCGCTGCTGCGCAGGAAGAGCGCTTCAGCCGCAAGAAGCACGACGAGCGTCTGCCGCTCGGCGCGATGACGTGGTGTCTGGAAGAAGGCGGCGTGGGCAAGAACGACCTGGATGCCGTCGTCTTCTTCGACAAGCCGCTCACCAAGCTGACGCGGATGCTGGAGACCTACGGTCAGGTCGCGCCGCGCGGATTGAAGAGTTTCATGGCCGGCGTGCCGCTGTGGTTGAAGGACAAAGGCTGGGTCGGCCTGCAAATTGAGAAGCATCTCAAACGCACCGGCTACCGCGCGCCGAAGAAGTTCTACTTCCCAGAGCACCATCAGAGCCACGCCGCGAGCGCGTTCTATCCATCACCGTATGAGGAAGCCGCCATCATCACCGCGGACGGCGTCGGCGAATGGGCCAGCACCAGCATCGGCAAAGGCGAGGGCAACCGCATCGAACTGACAGTGGAGGGTCGCTTCCCGCATTCCATCGGACTGCTCTACAGCGCGTTCACTTACTACACGGGCTTCAAGGTGAACTCCGGCGAGTATAAGCTCATGGGCCTCGCGCCCTACGGCGAGCCGGTCTATGTGGACCGCATCAAAGAAAAACTCATTCGCATCCACGAGGACGGCAGCGTGTGGCTCGACATGAGTTACTTCGGATTCCTCGACGGCTTCCGCATGACGAATGAGAAATGGGATGTGCTCTTCGACGGCCCGCGGCGCAAGGGCGAGAGCGAACTTACGAAGAAGGAAATGGACCTCGCGAAATCCATCCAGGTGGTGACGGAGGAGATCATGATGAAGACCGCGCGCTACGCCCGGGCCATTACCGGCAAGAAGCATCTCGTGATGGCCGGCGGGGTCGCGCTCAACTGCGTGGCCAACGGCAAGATCGTGCGCGAGGGCATCTTCGACGACATCTGGATTCAGCCCGCCAGCGGCGATGCCGGCGGCGCGCTCGGCGCGGCGTTGTATGTGTGGCATCAGGTGCTCGGCAAGCCGCGCGACATGAGCAAAGCGAAGCCCGACTTCATGCGCGGCTCGGCGCTCGGCCCTGGCTTCAGCAATGATCAGGTGAAGACGTTCCTGGAGTCGAACAACATCCCCGCGACCTACATGCCGGATGAGCAGCGGAATGAGTTTCTCGCCGAAAACCTGGCGAGCGAAAAAGTCGTCGGCCTGCTCCAGGGCCGCTGCGAGTTCGGCCCTCGCGCGCTCGGCTTCCGCAGCATTCTTGCCGATGCGCGCAGCGAGAAGATGCAGTCGTTCCTGAACCTGGCGACGAAGTTCCGTGAGAGCTTTCGCCCCTTCGCGCCCATCTGTTTGAAGGAACACGCGCACGAGTTCTTTGAGGAAATCCACGACTCGCCCTACATGCTGCTCGTGGATCAGGTGAAGGCCTCGCGCTGCACCAAAGGCACCGGCGACGAGCACAAACTCAACATGGTGGAGTGGGTGAACCGCAGCCGCAGCGACGTGCCGGCGGTGACGCACGTGGACTATTCCGCGCGCATCCAGACCGTGGACCGGGACCGCAACGCGCGGCTGCACGACATTCTCACGGCCTTCCACAAACGCACCGGCTACCCCATTCTCGTGAACACCAGCTTCAACGTCCGCAGCGAGCCGATCGTCTGCACGCCGGCGGACGCCTACCGGTGCTTCATGCGCACCGGCATAGACATTCTCGTGCTGGAAAACTACATCCTCACCAAACCGCAGCAGCCTCCCTGGAAGGAGACGAAGAGCTGGCAGGAGGAATTTGGACTCGACTGATTACGACCATGCTCTCCATCAAATGGTTTTTCATCATGCTGCGTGACGTCGCCGTGTACGGCTGGACGAATCGCTCCTTTGGCCTCGCGGCGATGATCCTCGTGCTGCTCGGCATCGGCCTCATCATCGGGGCGGCGGCAGTGAGCGCGCCGTGGATATACACCATCTTTTGATCGTGGCTGTTTTCATCCATCACACGGCGGAGGTCTCGCCGCAGGCTACTATCGGCGACGGCACGATGGTGTGGAACTACGCGCAGATTCGCGAGCGCGCGGTGCTGGGGGCGAACTGCATCGTCAGCAAAGGCGTCTATATTGATAATGAAGTCACCATCGGAGACAGCGTGAAGCTCCAGAACAACGCCAGCATCTATCACGGCGTGGTCATTGAGGACTGGGTTTTTGTGGGGCCGCACGTTTGTTTCACCAACGACCTGCGTCCCAGGGCGGTGAATCCTGACGGCTCCCGCAAGGACGCGCTCGACTGGACCATTACCAAAACCCGCGTCGGCAAAGGCGCGGCCATCGGTGCGAACTGCACCATCCGCTGCGGCGTCACCATTGGCCAGTGGGCCATGATCGGTGCCGGCAGCGTGGTGACGAAGGACGTTCCGGACTACGGACTCGTGCTCGGGAATCCGGCGCACCTGCACTGCTACGTCTGCCCGTGCGGCGAGACCCTGGATAATGACTGCTGCCCCAAGTGCGGCTTTAAGAGACCCTCATGCGAAAACTGAAAGACAAGACTATCCTCGTCACTGGCGGCGCAGGATTTATCGGAAGCCACCTGTGTGATCGCCTCGCTGCGGAGGAGCCACGTGCCGTGGTGGCCGTGGATAATCTCTTTCTGGGCAAAGAAGCGAACCTCAGTCAGGCGCGCGCGCTGCTCGGCGACCGTTTCCATTTCTACCAGGACGACGCCGGCGATGAGCTCCGCATGCGCGACCTCCTGCGCCGTCACCAGGTGGAAGTCGTCTATGATCTGGCGGTGGTGCCGCTGCCGGTCTCACTGGAGCGGCCCATGTGGTCGGTGATGGAAAACACGCGGCTCACGGCGGTGCTCTGCGAGTTGCAGCGCGAGGGATTGTTTCAAAGCATGGTGCATTTTTCCAGCAGCGAGACCTACGGCACGGCGCAGCAGGTGCCCATCAATGAGGATCACCCCTACGTGCCGAGCACGCCCTACGCGGCGGGCAAGCTGGCGGGCGATCAGACGGCGCTTTCCTACCGGCACACGTTCGGGCTCGACATCACCTGCCTGCGTCCCTTCAACAACTACGGGCCGCGGCAGAATGCACTCTCCTTTGCCGGCATCATCCCCACGGTGATCGGCAACGTGAAGCGCGGCGAGCCGGTCACCATCTACGGCGACGGCGAGCAGACGCGCGACTTCATCTTCGTCGGCGACACGGCGCAGGCAGCGGTGCGGCTCTACGAAGAGGAAGCCGCCGCCGGCCAGGTGGTGAATGTCGGCAGCGGCACGGAGCTGAGTATGAATGCGCTCGTCACGTGCCTGCTCCAGCTTCTCGGAAAGCCGGAGCATCCAGTCGTCCACGGTCCGGGCAGGCTCGGCGACGTAAGGAGGCACCTGGCCGGCACGCAGCGCGCCCGGGAATTACTCGGTTTCACGCCGGCGACGAAGCTCATGGACGGCATGGCGAAGACCGTGGCGTGGTATCTCGAACAAGCCTGACGCCCCATGCTGCGGCTCAACGTCCCATTCACCGGCGAAGATGAACTCCGCGAAATCGCCGCTGTTCTGGAATCCGGCTACCTTACGCAGGGACCGAAGGGCGCGGAGTTTGAGAACGCCGTCAAAGCCGTCACCGGATCGCGCCATGCCTTCGCCATGTCCTCCGCCACCACGGCGCTGCATCTCTCACTCGTCGCGCTCGGCATCGGCCCCGGTGACGAAGTGCTCGTCTCCGACTTCACCTTCCCTGCGAGCGGCAATGTCATCATCCAGCAGGGTGCGGTGCCCGTCTGTGTGGACGTATTGCCTGACACTTATGCAATGGACGCCGCGGACCTGGAGCGCCGCATCACCCCGCGCAGCCGCGCGGTCATGGTGGTGCATCCGTTCGGGCTCTCCGCAGACATGGACGCCATCATGGCCGTCTGCGAAAAGCATGGCCTGCCCGTCATTGAAGACGCTGCCTGTGCGCTCGGCGCAGAATACAAAGGCCGCGCCGCGGGTGCCATCGGGCGGCTCGGCTGCTTCAGTTTTCATCCGCGAAAATCCATCACCACCGGCGAAGGCGGCATGATTATGACGGACGACGACAGTCTCGCTGACAAGGTCCGCCTCCTGCGCAGCCACGGCGGCATGCGCGGCGCCTACGCTTTCGAGTTCCTCGACGCCGGCTTCAACTACCGCCTCAGCGACGTGCTAGCCGCGCTCGGTGTCGCGCAAATGCGCCGGCTCCCGTGGCTCCTTGATGGCAAACGCGAACGCGCCGCACAACTCCGCGCCCGTCTTGAGGGAATCCCCGGCCTGCAACTGCCCGTCGAGCCGCCGGACTGCCGGCACACCTGGCAATCCTTCGTCTGCGTCCTCGGCGACGATCTCAGCCAGCACGACGTCATCATGCAAATGCGCGCGCAGGGCGTGGAGGCCACGATGGGCACCTATGCCATGCACTCGCAGCCGGCGTATCGTTCGCGCTTAGGATATAAACCCGGCGACCTGCCCGTCTCCTGGCATCTCCAGCAGCATACGCTCACCCTGCCGCTCTATCCGCAGATGACGGAGAGCGATCTGGACCTGGTAGCCGCCGCGGTGCGCGCCGCATTGCTCAACTGACTGCCGCCATGACTTCGCAGCCGATTTTTTCCGACTCCGAGCGCGCCCATGCGCTGCGGCGCGACATCCTCACGCGCCACGCCGCGCAGCTCATGACGGATGACGAGCGAGCGGCGCTCTTCGGATTGCCCGCCGGCTGCCGCATCCGGGAGAATGCCAAGATCATTAGCCCGGAGAAGCTCGTCTGCGGTGAGCACATTTGGATCGGCGAAGGTGCCGTGCTTGATGCCTCCGGCGGTCTGACCATCGGCGAGCACACATCCATCGGTCTCGGGGTGATGATCTGGACGCACTCCAGCCGACTCGCCAACATGGCTCTGTCCAATGACCGCCCCGGAGACTTCATTGAGCGGAAGCCCACGCGCATTGGCAAAGGCTGTTTCATCGCCGGGCCCGCGGTCATTTTGCATGGCGTCACCATAGGCGACTTCGTCACCGTGGCACCAATGACTGTTGTCAGCAAAGACGTGCCTGATTGGAGTGTTGTGATCGGCAACCCCTGCAAGATCATTCCCGCCGACAGGGAAGGGATGCAGCGCGAGATCGAGGAACGCCGCCAGGCTCTCGCAGCCGCGGCAGGCACGGTATGAAGATACTGCAACTGCCAAACAACCTCGCCTCGCAGATGCGCGTCACCGTCGAGGCGATGCGCGCGGTGGGCCTCGAAGTTCGCGGATTGACTGGCCCCTCGCTCATTCAGAATGCTGCGGGTCTGGAAATCCTGCCGCAGGCTGCGCCCGGGGATTCTTTCCTCAAACGCAAAACCGTCGGCCTGCATCGTGCGGCCATTATCATGGAAGCCATCGCCTGGGCCGATGTCGTCCACTGGCACTACGGCACAGCGCTTCCTGCCGGGGCTGACCTCATGGCTGCGCGACTCGCGGGCAGGAAACGGTTTGTGGAATTCTGGGGATCGGACATTCGCGATCCGGAAGTTGAATTCGCGGACAATCCCTGGTTCCGCCAAGCCTGGGACAGTGGGGAATACGAATGCCGCGACGCCGAGTCGCACGATAATTCCCAGCGCACACAGCTCCGGTTCTCACGTCATGGGGCTGCGCTCCTCATGGTCTCGCCTGGTATGGATGACTACGTCTCACGGGCATTTTTTCCCGCCCCCTTGAAGACAGCCCAGCGGCTCCTGCTTGCGGAATATGAGCCTGCCGTGCCTTGCGAGACAACAACCCGCCCGCTCGTCATTCACGCGCCCAGCGCCCCGGGCGCGAAGGGCACGAAATACATTCTTGCTGCCGTGGAGAAACTCCAGGCTGAGTGCGATTTCGACTTCCGGCTCGTTCAGGGACTGCCGCCTCTCGAAGCGAAAGAACTGATGAGCCGCTGCGACATCTTCGTGGATCAGCTTATCGCCGGAGCCTACGGCCTGGCCGCCATCGAAGCCATGGCCCTCGGCAAGCCGGTCGTGTGCTTCATCAAGCCGTCGCAGCTCGCGCACTACCCGGCGCACTTTCCCGTCATCAACGCGAATCCCGATACCGTGGAGGAAGTGCTGCGCGACCTCCTGCGCGATGGTCCGCGGCGGGGGGCGGTAGGCGAAGCCTCGCGCGCCTGGGCTGAGGAACGGCACGATGCGCGGAAGGTCGTGGCGCAGATCGTGGAGTATTACCGCTCGGAGTCCAGCCTTTAGGCTGACAAGATGGCACCACTTTCAGCCTCAAGGCTGCACTCCGAACTCTGATGCTCGCGAAATTCAAACAGCTAGGCAAAGAGAGTCTCATCTACGGGG
>JANOZA010000004.1:0-6595 GCA_031429155.1 Verrucomicrobiota bacterium
CTGCGCAGGCCGGCAAGGCCACTGTTCACTTCTGCCGCGGCTTCAAGCCCGTCAAATCCCTCACCACTCCCGCTGAACTCGCGGAGTTTCTCAAGTCCCAGTTCTCGCTTCCTCCGGCAAAGCCGTGAGCGCCCGGAAGGCTGCGGTGGCTGCGATGACAGGATAGAGCCTTTCGTGATACCACAGTTTCGCGAAGTAGAGTCCGATGGGAGCAGCGGGGAACCGGGTGCCGTTTTCCGTCAGGGCCAGCAGCGCCTCAGCGCCGCGGTTTAGAATGGCCGCATCACAGCCGTGCCGCGCCAGCGCCTCCAGAGCCACGGCGGTTTCCTCGATGGACGGCGGCAGTTCACCTGGCGCTCCGGACCACGCACCGTCGGCGCGCTGCGCTTTGATCAGCCATGCAGCCGCACGCTCCCGGAGGCCCTCCGTGCCGGGCACTCCCTCCAGATGCTTCAGCACCGTGGCGGTCCCATAGACAGGATTCATCTGTGAAGGCGCGTGCTCATTGCCAAACCATAGCGGCTCCCACCAGCCGTCAGGATGCTGCGTTTTCTCCAGATACGTCTTCATGCGCTGCACTGCCGGAGCCATGCGCGGCCCGGGAAGCATCCGCCAGGCGTGCAGTGCCGCCAGCGTGTGCGCCGTTAGTTCCGCCGTGCTGCGGTCGAATGGCAGCGTCCCCCAGCCGCGGCAAAACGTGGGGATGCCGCCGTCGCTGTTTTGCAGGCCCAGCAGCCAGCGCACCCCGTGCAGCGCCGCCCCGCTGGTGTCAGGCTCATGCATCAATCGCAGCGCCAGCAGCGCGCCGCAGGTGTCGTCCGCATCCGGCACGCCGCCGGGCAGGTCCGTCCATGCCCAGCCGCCGCGGGGCGAAAGGGTGTAGGGATGCTGCGTCTGATACTGCTGCGCGAGCAGCCAGGTGCGGACCGGTGTGAAGATGTCAGGACCAGCGCCCAGTGCCTTCACACTCAGCGTCGTCACCCACGTCGCGAGGTTCGTATCTATCGGCCACGATCCGTCAGGGCGCACGCTCTTGAGCAGGAACGCCACCGACTCCACCACCACGGGGTCCGTCTGCCGGCCCATGTCCGCCATCGCCATCGTCACAAACGAAGTCAGCGGCGTCGCCTCCAGAAACCCTCCGCCGTGCGGCTGGATTTCGCGCAGCAGGCGCAGCGTTTTCTCCACCACGCCAGAACGCCAAAGCGCCGCCACGCGATTCCCCCTCACATGATGGAACCTCACCTGGCCGATGGCGATCAGCGCCGGCAGCGCATAGCTCACCACGGGCATCTTCACGGCTGCAAACAACTGCCGCGGCAGCGCCGCCAGCTCGAATGGCAACTGCGGCACCAGTCGCCAGCAGTCCGGCGCCGGCCCCAGCATCCCGCCGAGCGCGCAGGCCATGAGGATGGGCACGGAGAATGTCTTGTCCTTGCCATAGCGCGCCTCCAGCGCCGCGGCCAGCAGCGCCGGCGAAGTGCCGCCGGCCCGCTGTGCCACCCAGGCCTCGCTGCGGGCCACGTTTTCCCGCCACGGGTCCGCCGCCGCGCCCGCCATGCCGTATGCCGCGAGGCACAGCAGCGTCGTGGAAAGATTTGGCAGGCTCAGCGTGGTATCGCCCCAGCCGCCGCCGGCGCATTGCGTGCCGGCCAGCCACTCCAGCGCCCTCACCGCTAGCGGCAGATGCTCTTCGCCGTCCACCCGGAGCAGCGCGATGACCGCCGTGGCCGTGGACAGCGCGCTGCTGCTCAGTTCACCCTCCCACCAGCCCCGGGCATGGCGCGATGCCAGCAGCGCGGCGCGCGATGAGAGATGAGCGGCATGGATTTGGGAATGTAGCATGTCCGCCATGAGAAGGGCGATGCCGCGGGCCGGCAAGCGCCGCAGTCACCGGCAAAATTACGCCACACGGCGGGCGGCCTGCGGACTTCGGGCTGGCGAGGCGGGTTGTGCGGCTTAGAGGCGGGGCATGTTTCATAACTCCCGTCCGTTTCTCGCTGCCCTCGCGGTGCTGGGCGGGAGCTATGTGCTGCTCATCGTGGCGATGGTGGCGGCGGATGTGGCGTATCTGGGCGGGCGGCTGCCGGCGGTGATGACGGAGGTTTTTGGCGCGCCTGAAATACGGGATTCGCTGCTGCTGAGTTTGTTCTCCTGCAGCATCGCGGCGGTGCTCTCGGTGCTGGCGGGGGTGCCGCTAGGTTATTTGCTGGCGCGGGAGAAGTGGCGGGGCAGGGGATTGGTGGAGTGGCTGGTGGATATACCGGTGGTGCTGCCGCCGCTGGTGGTGGGGGTGAGTTTGTTGATTCTGTTTCATGTGAAAGTGGGGACGCATTCCATAGAGAGCTGGCTGAACGGCCACGGGATGCGGGTGTCGTTCGCAGTGCCGGCGGTGATCATCGCGCAGTTTACCGTGGCGGCGGCGTTCGCGGTGCGCACGCTGAAGCTGACGTTTTCCCAGATCCCGCGGCGCACGGAGGAGGTGGCGCTGACGCTGGGTTGCTCGCGTGCGGGGGCGTTCTGGCGTGTGGCGCTGCCGCAGGCGCGGCGCGGGGTGCTGGGGGCATTCACCCTGGCATGGGCGCGGTCGCTGGGGGAGTTCGGGCCGGTCTATGTTTTCGCCGGCGTGACGCGTGGACGCACGGAGGTGCTGAGTACGACGGTCTATCTGGAATTGAGCACCGGGCGGCTGGACGCGGCGGTGGCGGTGTCGCTGTTGATGATCGCGGTGGCGCTCGTCGCGCTGGGGCTGGTGCGCTGGCTGGGAAAGGAGGACGCGCCGTGATCACCGTTTCTGATTTCTGCGTGGTCGCCGGAAAGTTCCGGCTGGAGAATGTTTCCTTCACCATCGCGGCCGGCGCGCACGCGGTGCTGATGGGACCGAGCGGCGCGGGCAAGACCACGACGCTGGAGGCGATCTGCGGCCTGCGCGCGGTGGAGTCCGGCCGCATCGTCATCGCGGACAGAGATGTGAGCGCGTTCCCGCCGGCGGAGCGGGGCATCGGTTTCGTCCCGCAGGATGGCGCGCTGTTTCCCCACCTGACGGTGCGGGAGAATGCCGCCTTTGCTCTCAAGGTGCGGCGACAGTCACCGGCGGATATTGTCGCACGGGTGAACGAACTCGCGGCGCAGTTGGGCCTGACACAACTGCTCGACCGTCGCGTCACCGAACTCAGCGGCGGGGAAAAGCAGCGCGTCGCTCTGGCCCGGGCCGTGGCGTTCCGCCCGCCCGTGCTGCTGCTGGATGAACCATTCAGCGCGCTCGACGTGCCGGGTCGGGAACTGCTGCGCGAGCATCTCCAGCGGCTGCGCGCAGAGGAGAGAATAACCATTCTGCACGTCACCCACGATCCGTCGGACGCAGAGGCTCTGGCGACGCAGGTGATCAAGCTGTGACGGTCCCATGAACTCCGCCGGGCTCATCCCGAGTGCCGGCGGCGCGGGCGAAATCAACTTCAATACCCGAAATCAACGGCCCCATCGCTCCGTAGAGGAGATCCCTCCTACCATGCATACGCTCACTCCCACTCCGTTCACGCGCCGGAATTTCCTCGGCTCTATCGGGGGCGGCTTTGCCGGGCTGGCACTCTCACAGATGTTCTCCCGCGAGACAGCGGCTGCCGCAGTGCAGCATCATGTGCCGAAGGTGAAGCGGATCATCCAGCTCTTCATGACCGGCGGTGCGAGTCCGATGGATACGTTCGACTACAAACCTGAACTGGCGCGTCTCCACGGCCAGATGCTGGGGCCGAAGGAAAAGCCGGAAGGGCAGACCGGCCCATGCGGCGCGCTGATGAAGAGTCCATTCGAGTTCAAGCAGCATGGTCAGAGCGGACGCTGGGTGAGCAGTATGTTTCCGGAGCAGGCGAAGCTCGTGGATGAGATGGCCTTTCTCATGGCGATGACGTCGAAGACTAACGTCCACGGCCCGGGCACCTACATGATGAACAGCGGGTTTCTGTTTCCAGGCTTCCCCTGCATGGGCGCGTGGATCAGCTATGCGCTGGGCAGCATCGCGGACAATCTGCCGACATTTGTTGTGCTCCCGGATTCCCGCGGACTGCCCTACAATCAGCGGGGCTGCTTTTCGTCAGGGTTTCTCCCCGCAGTGCATCAGGGCACGGTCATCAATGCCGGGGCGGCACGCCCGGTGCCGGATTTGTTCCCGGCTGAAAAGTACGCCTTCGCCAAACCCGACAGTGACGCCGCCGGTCTCGCGCTCCTCGCAAAGATGAACCGGGCGCACGCCGCGCAGCATCCGGGCGACTCCCGTCTGGACGCCCGGATCGCCGGCTACGAACTCGCCGCGAAAATGCAGCTCAGCGCGCCGGAGGCCTTCGATGTCACCCGCGAGCCGGAGTTCGTCCGCAACGCCTACGGCATGGACAACAAAGTGACCGAGGACTTTGGCCGCCGCTGCTTGCTTGCCACACGGCTCATCGAGCGCGGCGTTCGCTTCGTCCAGGTATGGAGCGGGCCACAGGGCGCGGTGAACAATTGGGACAACCACGGCAGCATCATCAACGAACTCCCGCCCATGGCCGCCAGCGTGGACAAACCCATCGCGGCACTCCTTCGTGACTTGAAAGCCCGCGGCCTCTCCGACGACACGCTAGTCATCTGGACGTCGGAATTCGGACGGACCCCGTTTTCGCAGGGCGGCACGGGACGCGATCATAACGGCGGCACGTTTGTCACCTGGCTCTGGGGTGCAGGTATTCGTCCCGGCGTTAGCTATGGTCAGAGCGACGACTGGGGATTCAAAACCGCCGTGAACCCCACCTACTGCTACGATCTCCACGCTACCGTCCTGCACCTCCTTGGGATTGATCACGAAAAGCTAGCCGTCCTGCAAAACGGAATTGACCGCCGCCTGACGGATGTTCACGGCCATGTCATCCGGGATGTGCTGGCGTAGTCTGCCCTCGTCCGGCCGTTAGCTTCCCACCCGCGAGCCCCAGTAGTCCGGTCGCTTGCGGTGATGGACCACACCGTAGAACCGCAGATGGCCACGAACCGAATCGAAGCCGAAGTAAAGGTAGTAAGGGAATCGCTTCAGCCGGAAAACGCGCACGCCTTCTCCAACTATTTGGAAGCGACCCGGGTCGCGAAAGATGATCAGGATGGCCGCGTCCACTGCGGCGACGAAAGCTGTGCCGAGGCCGCTGGACTGATCCTCATACCACGCCGCGGCTTCGCGGTATTCCTCCTCCGCGCCGGGGTGAAAATCATGGGTCATCGCGTGTGGACCGCTCTTACTGCTTCCAGCACCCGCTGGCGCACCGCATCGCCGGGTATGGCCGCTACACTTCCGGAATCGAGTTCTTCCTTCCGAGCGAGGATTTCCGGAAGGTGCTCTTCATATGGCGGCGCGTCCTCAAAGCTGGCGAGGATGCCCTCCACCACCGCCCAGCGTGCTTCTTCCGGCAGCGACACGGCCTCTTCCAAAACTGACTTGGCGTTCACATTCATGCAGGCACTTACACTACAGACGCTGTGCGGGCAACTCAAGATGCCCCTCCGCGAATGCCTGCCGACCTTTGCCGCCCCGCGAGCAAGGACCAAACACGGCGAGCCTCAAAGGCATCGTCGCGCCACCACTGGGAGTGGCGGCAGCCACCCGCCGGTCGCCGTCCTCTCTCCGAAAGCTTCCGCGCCACGACTGGGAGAGCTTCCCCGGCTTTCATCCAAAACAGCCCCGGACCCGCCGCCGCCATCCGCTGCGTCCAGCCATTCGATCACGGCCAGCGAGACTTCCCGCTTCAGCCGATCACTTCCACTCGCGCAGTTGCTGCTCCATGAAGTTCTCCAGTTCCTTCACATCCGGCAGTTGCACCTGGTATTGGGAAACGAAAATGCTCTCATCAAGTCCGGAGAGGGCATAGCGGACGAGCGCGTGATTTTGCTGCGTGCAGAGCAGGATGCCGATGGGTGGCCGGTCGCCGGGCTGCATCTGCGTTTCGCGATAGCAGGCCACGCAGGCATTGAGCTGACCGAGGTGCTCGTGGCGGAACTCCTCCGCCTTGAGTTCGATGAGGATGTGGCATCTGAGGATGCGGTGATAGAACACCAGATCGCAGAAGAAATATTCCCCGCCGATGAGCAGCCGCTTTTGCCGCGCCTCAAAACAAAAACCGCGGCCCAGTTCCAGGAGAAAGTCCTGGAGATGCCGCATGAGCGCGTCTTCCAGTTCCGTCTCCGTCAGCGCGTGCGCCGCCGGGATGCCGAGGAAGTCGAAGACGAACGGATCGCGGATCACCAGCGCCGGCGACTGTGCCTCCGCCCCTTCCTGCGCCAGCGCCGCCAGCGCCTCCTTGTCCCGCGACAGGCCCGACCGCTCAAAGTATAGGCTCCCGATCTGCCGCTTCAACTCCCGCACCGACCAGGTGCCTTTGATGCATTCGATTTCGTAGAAGAGGCGCTTCAGTGGCAATTCCACTTCAAGAAGCAACTCGATATGGCTGTACGAGAGACTGTGCAGGAGTTTTTTCCCCGGCACCGCCAAATTTGGCGTCAGTGTAGCCACAATTGGCTGCGGCTGCATTTTTGTTTGTGGGGGCGCCGGGGCCCCCATAGGGAGGGGGGGGGAAATTTG
>JANOZA010000005.1:0-3777 GCA_031429155.1 Verrucomicrobiota bacterium
GCGGGATGCTGCAGAAGTTCATCGCGGTGCTGCTGGTGCCGCTCTACTGGAATGTCTTTCTGCCGGCGGAAGTGGGGCAGCAGGCGCTGGTGGTCATGGTCATCACGCTGCTGAGTGCGTTCGCGGTGCTCGGCATGGACAACGCGGCGGCCACCTGGTTTTGGCAGAACGAAGACGATGAAGACCGAAAGATGACGATGGCTACCTGGTTCTGGTGTCAATTGACGGTCTCGCTGCTGCTGGGCGGGCTGCTCGCGCTGCTCGCGCCGCAGATTTCCGTGCTCATCTCCGGCGATGAAACCGCGACACCGCTGCTGCGCCTCGCCGCCGCAGCACTGCCGCTGACCGTGACGGGCACGGTGCTCACCAGTTACTTCCGTCTCCGTCGCCGGGCCATCGCTACGCTGTGGTTTGCCGTCGGCTCGGCGCTGCTCCTCGTGGCGCTGAACCTGTGGTTCATCCTCGTGCTGCGCTGGGGAATGCCGGGATTCTTCCTCGCCCAGATTGCTGCCGGTACCGGCACCACGGTCGCCGGGATCTGGCTGCTGCGAGATACCATTCACCCGCGCTCGGCGAGGATGCCGCGCCTCCGCGAGATGCTGCACTTCGCATTACCGCTCATGCCCGCCGCGCTCGCCTTGTGGGTCATGGGGCTCTCCGACCGGCTGTTCATCGAGAAGTTCCTCGATACGCACGAAGTCGGTCTCTACGCTGCCGGCGCCAGCCTCGCGACCGCGGTGGCGATGGTCACGGGCGCGTTCACGACCGCTTGGGGACCGTTCGCCCTCTCCATGCAGCGCCAGCCGGACGCCCCGGCGCTCTACGCCCGCGCGCTGCTCGTGTATCTCGCACTCGGCGGCGCGATGGTCGCCGCGGTGGCTCTGTTCACGCCCGAGGCTTTGCAAATTCTCGCCAGGCCCGACTACATGGGTGCCGCACCAGTCGTCGGCATCCTCACCCTGGGAGTCCTCGCCAATGGCCTCGCCACCATCGCCAGCACCGGACTCGCTTTGGCAAAGAAATCCGCGCCCGTCGCCGTGGCCGTCTTCATCGCCGCCGGTGTCAGTGTGCTGCTGAATTTCGCGCTCATTCCCCTGCTCGGAAAAATCGGAGCGGCGTGGGCCTCGGGCATCTCATGGATGGTCTATGCCGCGTGGATCTTCCTCCGCGCCCAGCGCATCCACCCGCTGCCATACGACCTGCGCCGCGCGCTGCTCATCGGCGCGATGCTGGTGGGCATCGTGCTCCTCGCCCCGCACCTGCACGCCGGCACTCAACTGCTGGAAGTGCTGTTCAAGCTGGCCGTCGGACTCGTCTTCGTCATCATCCTCTTCACCGTAGCCCTGCCCGGTTGGCCCGCCATCCTGCGGCGCGGATTTCGTGCCGCATGAACACCCTCCCTTCATTCTCGTTCGACGACTATCGCCAGCTTTTGCAGGCGATGAAATCGCGTGGCGCGGCGTTTCATCTGCTCAGTGAGTTGCCGTCGTTGACCGGTGGGGAGAACTTTGTTTGCCTGAGGCACGATGTGGACTGCCACCTGCTCGGCACGACTGACATGGCGGAGATGGAGGCGGAGGAAAGCGTGCGTGCCACTTACTACGTGCTGATGACCGGCCATTACAATCCGCGCAGCAAAGCCTGCCGTCCTGTGCTGAACCGTCTGGTAGCGTTGGGGCATGAGATCGGCCTGCACTACGATCTTTCCACCTATCCAGAATCTCCGGAAGCCGCCGCCGCGCACTTGCGCAATGAAGCCGCCGCTCTCGCTGATACCGCAGGTGCGCCGGTGCGTACCATTTCCTGTCACCTGCCGCACAAGGGTCTACCGGACTCATTCAGGAACTCCGATGAGTTTGTGAACTGTCACGATCCGCGCTACACGCAGGACATTCTCTACGTCAGCGACTCCTCCCGCGGCTGGCGCGATGACAATGTGATCCAGTGGATGAATCGCGCGCCTGCGCTTCCTCAACGAGGCCTGCAATTTCTCACGCATCCCGAGGTCTGGTATGCAGGGCACTTGCGGGACCGTATCCAATACTGCGATGAAGTCCTCCTGCCGCTGGCCGCGGGCGAGGTGAACGAATTCATCATGCGCGAACTGCGCGACATCTGGCTCACGCACGACGGCGCGCGGATGCACGATGAACGCGAACGCGCCTCAGGCGGCTCTAATTTTCCAATCCTATGATAGATTACACCACTCTTCTCCGGCAGTCCTTTGAGGGCCGCTCCGTGCTCGTGACCGGCGGTGCCGGCTTTGTCGGCTCGCAGGTTTCCGGGCGGCTCCTGCAACTGGGCGCGAAAGTCACCATCCTCGACGACTTCACCACTGGTCGCGAAGAACTCGTGCCGGCGGGCGCCACACTGGTGCGCGGCAGCGTCACCGACATGCCGCTTGTTTCCAAACTGGCGGCGGAGAGCGACTACCTCATCCACATGGCCGCTCGCGTGCTGGCCTCCTCCACGAACGATCTGCACTCCGACAGCGCCGTGAACATTGGCGGCATGATCAATGTGCTGAGCGCTGCCCGCGATCATGCAGCGAAGGTGAAGCGCGTGGTCTATACCTCCACCACCTCCATCTACGGCAATGCCCGCGCGCTGCCGATCCACGAAGACGAGAAGCCGAACATCCTCTCGCCCTATGCCGCCAGCAAGTATGCCGCGGAGTCCTACTGCAACGTCTTCTACGAAATGTATGGCACGCCGGTTTCCATCGTGCGTTACTCGAATGTCTATGGGCCGCATCAGTCGCCACGGAATCCCTACTGCGGGGTCATCTCCAAGTTCTTCGTCGCCTGCCACAAAGGAGAGCCGATGTGCATCCACGGCAGCGGGATGCAGACGCGCGACTTCACTTATATAGACGACGCCGTCACGGCCACGCTGCTCGCTGCGGTGGTGCCGCGCGCGGAAGGCTCCATCTTCAACGTCGGCACCGGCGTGGAGGTGAATGTCATTCACCTCGCCGAAGCCATTGATAAGGCCGCCGGCACCACGGTCGGCTACAGGTACATTGACCGCCGCGACATTGATAACGTCACCCGCCGCGTAGTGAACATGGAGCGCGCTCGGCAAATCCTGCGCTGGGTGCCGAACGTGAGCCTCGACGCCGGTCTCACCAGGACCAACGAATGGCTCATCCAGGACGCCGCCCGTATCTGAAACTCTTCACTATGCCCACCATCCAGGACATCGCCACCTTCCTCGGAGCGGAATCCGTGCTCGAATTCCCCGGTCCCTGCGGACCGGAGGCTGTGATTTCAGGTCCCGCTGTTGGCGGGCGGCCATCACGGGAGTCGGTGGTCTTTGTGGGCACGACCGTGCGCGAGCCGCTGGAATTGCTGCGCGCGTCTCAGGCGGGCCTGGCCATCGTGGACAGCCATCTTCGGAGCAAGTCCCGGGAGTTTCTTAGCGGCGGCATCGTGCAGGCGGTTATTTGGAGCTGCAATCCGCGGCTTGATTTCTGCCGGGTGCTGGAGCGGTTTTTCTCGCCGCCGCGAGCGGCCGGCATTGATCCCTCGGCGGTAGTTTCGCCGGCGGCCTTGATTGGCGAGCGGTGCAGCATCGGTCCTGGCTGCGTCGTCAGTGAGGGAGTGAAAATCGGTGACGATACCGTGCTGCACGGTCGCGTCTATCTCTACCCCGGCACGCGGATCGGATGCAGAGTCCTCATCCATGCCGGAGCGGTACTGGGGGCGGACGGCTTTGGCTTTGAGAAGCGCCCCGATGGCTCATGGCAGAAGTTCCCGCACTTTGGCGGCGTGGTGG
>JANOZA010000006.1:0-3094 GCA_031429155.1 Verrucomicrobiota bacterium
CGGGTGCCCCTTGAGCGCCGCGTCCATGCGACGGTTTAGCTTCCCGAGCTGGCACGGATCTTCGCCGATGAGATGTGGGCCGAGTTCACGCATACCAGCACGCACGCCTCCCGCATACGCTGGGAAATAAAACGGGCCGAGCGGACACACTTCGCCGTGTCCCACCAAGCCCGCGTCCGTTTCCACGCGCACGATGGTGCTGTCGAAAACGGTGACGGATTTACCGCCGCTCCATTTGTAAGTGGTTTCGACGAGCGGGAGTTCAACGCGGTAGGCGAGAATGCGGGTGATTTTCATGGGTGGATGTGAGGAGCGAAATGGGAAGTGGGATTGAGGTGTGGGCGCTGTGGGGAAAAAATCAACGCGCCTGTCCCCTGGCGCGGACTTTTTCCAGCAGCGCGGTCAGTTCTTTCACTTTCTCCGGTTGGGACGCGTAGAGATTCTGCTTTTGAGCGAGGTCTTCGCGGAGGTTGTAGATCTCGCCGGGATTCGGATTGGCGGAGTAGCCATTGGCGGCATCAAACCAGGGCGGCACTTTGGATACTGCCCCGGTTTTGGCGGCAATGAGCACCCAGTCGCCGTGGCGGAGCGCGTAGCCGTTGGCGTTCGTATTGTGAACAAGCGTGTCGCGCGCGCTGAGGTCCGTGCCTTTCCACAGCGCGAGTTGATTGTAGCTGTCTTCAGCGGAATCGGCAGCAATTTCACAGCCGACAACCGCAGCGATGGTGGCATAGAGATCAATCTGACTGATGAGCCCGGCACTCACCTTTCCCGCCGGCACCACACCCGGCCAGCGCACGACGAAAGGCACCCGGTGCCCGCCTTCCCAAATATCGCGCTTCAAGCCGCGCAGCGGGCCCATGCTGCGATGGCCGAAATTCTTCACGCGGTCGTAGGCGTAATGCTCCGGGCCGTTGTCGGCGCTGAAGATAACCAGCGTATTTTCTGCGAATCCGGCGTCCTTCAGAGCTTTCAGAACGCGGCCCGCGGTGTCATCAGTTTGCGCCATGTAATCACCGTAGCCATTCGCCTGCGACTTGCCCGTGAACTCCGCGGCGGGAACGATGGGGGCATGAGGGGAGGTGAACGGAAAGTAGAGGAAGAACGGCTCGTCCTTCTTTTGCTTGCCGATCCACTCAACGGCCTTCTCCGCGAGTTTCGGCATCACTGCGCGGAAGTCCCAATCCTTCACCGACGGTCCCGGGCGCGCCTCCCACGAGCCCTCGTTCGCCTGCCCCGTCGTCGAGAGCATAACCGTCGGCACCGTGATGACTCGATCATTCTCGAACCAGGCATACGGCGGGAAGTTCGGCACATCGTCGCCGAAGTAATAGTCGAACCCGTGCGAAAGCGGCCCGCCTGGAATCGGCAGGCTCCAGTCGAATGCCTCGGGGGAAAACCCTTTCTCTTTTCCGCCCGGTTTCACTCCCGGTTTCTTGATCGCCTCCCAGTCCCAGCCGAGATGCCACTTGCCGATGCACGCGGTCTTGTAGCCCTTCGCCCGCAGCATCTCCGGCAGAGTCGTCCGCTCAGCATCGAGGATCGGCTGATCGAATGAATTCACGATGCCGTGAAACTTTCGCCAGTGATAACGGCCGTGCAGCAGTGCATAACGACTCGGCGTGCAGACACCAGATGAACTGTGACCGTCCGTGAACCGCGTTCCCTCCTTCGCGAGGGCATCCAGATGCGGTGTGGGGATCTTCGACTCTGGATTCTGGATGCCGAGATCGCCGTAGCCCATGTCATCCGCGTAAAGAATGACAATGTTCGGCCGGGAAGCTTCCACAGCGGCGAGAGGAATGGAAAAGGCGCAGAGAGCAATGGCGAGGAGAGTCTTCATGGCGGGAGCCTGGATGGATTTTGAACAATGGCTACTCCGTTTCCACCGTTGCCAGCTTCCCTGCTGCCGCCACGCATAGGCATGGAGTTCTCCAATCCCTATTTCACCGTCATCCTTGTTTCCATCATCGGCCTGCACGCCCTGGAAGTGCTCGCGGCTGTACTCAACCTGCGCCGGCTGTCACCGCAATTACCCGCCGGACTGGAGGACATTTACGAAGCCGAGGCCTATGCGAAAAGTCAGGCCTACACGAGGGAAAGCGAACGGTTCAGCATCCTTTCCGGCACTGTCCGGCTCGCGGTGTTTATCGGCTTCTGGCTGTGCGGCGGATTTGCGGCAGTGGATCATCAGGTGCGCGGCTGGACGGATTCGCCTGTTTGGCAGGGACTGTGGGGCATGGCGGTGCTCTATGCGGCATCGTCGGTGATGAGTCTGCCGTTCTCATGGTATGACACCTTCCGCATTGAGGCCAAATACGGCTTCAACAAGACGACACCGGCCACCTTCATCATGGATGCAGTGAAGAGTGTCATCCTCGCCGCCGCCATCGGATTGCCGCTCATGGCGCTGCTGATTTGGCTGTTCAGCACCTACTCCAACGCGTGGCTGTGGGCCTGGATCGCCACCACGGTGCTGATGCTGGCGCTGCAATACATCGCGCCGCGCTGGCTGATGCCGCTGTTCAATAAATTCACCCCGCTGCCCGATGGCTCGCTCAAGGACGCCATCAATGCGCTCTCGGCCAAGTGCGCCTTTCCGCTCGCCGGCCTGTTCGTCATTGATGGCAGCAAGCGCTCTACCAAAGCCAACGCCTTCTTCGCCGGCTTCGGCAAACACAAACGCATCGCCCTTTACGACACGCTCATTGAGAAACACCCCGAGCCGGAACTCATCGCGGTTCTCGCGCATGAGATCGGCCACTTCAAATGCCGGCACATCATCCAGCGCATGATCGTCGCGGTGGCGCAACTGGCCCTGACCTTCCTCCTGCTGGGCTTCTTTATGAACAACAGCAGGCTGCACGAAGCCTTCGGCGTAACCCAGCCAAGTGTGTGGCTCAGCTTCGTCTTCTTCATGTTCCTCTTCGAACCCGTGCAAAGCCTGCTCGGTATCGCCGCCAATCTGTGGAGCCGGAAACACGAATACGAAGCCGACGCCTACGCCGCGCGCATCACCGGCAGTCCACAACCACTCATGGCGGGATTGAAGCGCCTGGCTCGCGACACGCTGGCAAATCTCACGCCGCATCCG
>JANOZA010000007.1:0-3751 GCA_031429155.1 Verrucomicrobiota bacterium
CCCTGCATCTGCCGGAAGCGCGCGGCGTTCCACAGTTTGTTGGCAAAGTTCCGGCCTTCCTCGATCTGCGCTTCATCGAACTTCACATCCGTGCCTGTGGGGGCGATGCGCAGCAGGCCAAAGCGCAGGCCGTCGGCGCCGTATTTCGCCATGAGATCCATCGGGTCGGGAGAATTGCCGAGCGACTTGCTCATCTTCCGGCCCTGCTTGTCGCGGATGATGGAGGTGAAGAAAACGTTGCGGAATGGCAGCTCGTCTTTGAACTCGAAGCCCGCCATGATCATGCGGGCCACCCAGAAGAAGATGATGTCCGGCCCGGTCACGAGATCGCTCGTGGGGTAGAACTTCGCCTGCGCCGCCTCGTCCATGGTCGCATACGGCCAGAGCCAGGAACTGAACCAGGTGTCCATGCTATCCTCGTCCTGAATCCAGTTTTCCGGGTCCGCAGGCGGCTCGTGACTCACATGGAGTTCGCCGCTGGTGAGATGGGAAACATCCAGCGTCTCCGCAGCCTGCAGATCTGCTGCTTTGTCTTTGCGGTACCACACCGGGATCCGATGGCCCCACCAGAGCTGGCGGCTGATGCACCAGTCCTGAATGTTGCCCATCCAGTGCGCGAAGGTCTTCTTCCAGCGCTCCGGGCGGAAGGTGATAGCATCGCTTTCCACTGCCGCCGCAGTCCGGGGCACCGACGGATACTTGAGAAACCACTGGAGCGAGAGCCGCGGCTCGATCGGCACGTCCGCACGCTCGCTGTAGCCGACATTGTTCTGGTGCGGTTCCTCCTTCACCAGCGCGTCGAGTTCGATCAGCATCTCCACGGACTTCACGCGGGCCTTGAAGCGGTCCATGCCGTCGAGTTCCGGGCATTCCGGGCAGTTGATGCGACCATCCGGGTGCAGGACATCGCGCACCGGCAGTTTGTGTCGCTGCCCGATTTCAAAGTCTGTTCGGTCGTGCGCCGGTGTCACTTTGAGCGCTCCGGTACCGAATTCCTTGTCCACTGCCGCATCCCCGATCACCGGGATGGCCCCGCGCGGGAATGGCCGCCAGACATGCTTGCCAATCAAATCCTGGTGCCGCTCGTCCGTGGGATTCACCGCCACTGCGGTGTCGCCCATGAGCGTCTCCGGCCGGGTGGTGCTGATTTCGAGAAACCGTCCCGGCTCTTCCACCACTTCGTAGCGCATGGTGTAGAATTTGCCCTTCTGCGCCTTCGGGATCACTTCTTCATCGCTCAAGGCCGTGAGGCTGGCCGGACACCAGTTCACCATGCGGAGTCCGCGATAAATCATCCCTTTCTTGAAGAGGTCGGTGAACACCCGCAGCACCTCACGGCTGTAACCCTCATCCATTGTGAAACGCTCCCGGCGCCAGTCGCATGAGCAGCCGAGACGCTTGAGCTGACTGATAATGATGTGGCCGTATTTCTCCTTCCACTCCCAGACCCGCTCAGTGAATTTCTCGCGCCCAAGGTCACGCCTCGTTTTGCCTTCCGTTTTGCGGAGATCCTTCTCCACCTGCGTCTGCGTCGCGATGCCCGCGTGATCGGTGCCAGGGAGCCAAAGCACTTCCTTGCCCTGTTGGCGCGCGCGCCGGGCGAGGATGTCCTGAAGTGTGTTGTTCAGCACGTGACCAAGATGGAGAATGCCGGTAACATTCGGCGGCGGAATGACGATGCTGTACGCGGGTTTGCTGCTGCTCGCATCGGCGGTGAAACACCCCGCCTCCTGCCAGCGCGCATACCATTGTTCCTCCACATCAGCGGGCTGATATGCTTTCGATAGTTCGGCCATAGGGCGGGCGACTATTGAGCCCGGTTCCGTGATGACAAGGGAAGTTCTCCGCGTTCCTCGACCTGACCTGTATCTGAATGGAGTCCGGCTTACTTCGCGGGGACTCCAGTCGCCGGAATGTCACGCCCCGCGGCCCAGTGAATGGCGTTGCGGAGAAGTTGCTGAAACTCCACACGCCCGAAATCCTCCGGCGCTCCCAGCGAGGTGTAGAAAACTCGTCCTCCGCCGGACGACTGGTGGGTCCACGCCACCGGCTCCATATTCTCGGCTCCCTCTGCTCGTCCGGTCAGGAGAACCGGCGCGCCGCCGCGCAGGGGTGAGTTGCGGTAGAGCGATCCGCCCGTGGGCCATTCGTCCGCCGCCAGACCCGACAGGATCGGGTGCGATACTCCGGGGGCGGTTTTGGCGAATGTCTTCAGTTCACTGCCCAGATGATTCTGATAGTTACCGCCGAGGACTTTCTCATCCCACTCAGGCCACGCGGCGGCACCTGCGGCGACCGGCTCACCTTTTCGCGGCGCGAAAGCATGGCTCGCAGTGCGGATGCCGATCACCGCGCCGCCCCTGACAATGAAAGCCTGCAACGCCGCTGTCTGCGCCACAGGCGGCACCCGGCGGCGGACGCTGACCAGCAGAGCGTCTGCGGTCTTCAGGGCGTCCGTGTTGTAGAATCTGGAGGGCGCTTCCTTTGCAGCCAGGAGGTAACTCAGGCGGAAGTCTTTCCCCGCCTGCTGCTCGAGAAAGGCGGGCAGCGTTTCCCAGGTCTTGTATTCATCCTCGCCGATCATCACTGCCAGGTGAGGACGCTTGTCGGCACCAAACGTGTGCGCCGTGCCGCCGAGGACTTCGCTGCTCAGCGCCGTGGGGCAAATGAGTTGCTCAATGTGTGCGAGCATCAGTTCCGTCCCCCGATAGTGACTGACGAACGGCTTCTTCGCCGGATTATACATCGTGTCCGTGAGATCGCGCAGAAGGACGATGTCCTTCCCGTTTCGAGACAACTGCCGCAGTCCGAACGGCCGCCCGCAGACGCACATGTTGGTGTGAACGCCGGCGAACAGCACATTGGTGATGCCCCGGGCCTCCAGCGCGCTCCAGACTTCGATGCCGTTGTCGGAGATGAGATCCCGCTCTTCATCAATGATTACGGACGGATGCTCGCCGCGCCATGGATAGCCCGTGTCGCGGCCCTGACGCTTGAGTTCCACTTTCCATGCGGCCTCCTCCTCAGGCGTGTCATCCGATCCGCCATCGGAGGCATCAATGGGATAGCCGGTCTTCTCCTCGGTCGCGTCTTTCCAGTGCAGCCATTCGCTGATCTTCGGCGGAAGATTCGCCGCAGGCGGCGTTGCCATCGCGCGCTTCCGTGCGGGATGGCCCTCGTAGGTTTTCATACAGTCCGACGGCGCATGAATGATGAGCACGCCGCGTTCCCGGGCAGTCTTCACGACCTCCGCCATGCGTGGGGCCATTTCATTCACCCGCTTCACGGCATTGGCGCAGTGGTGAGAGTCCCAGAAGTCGCAAACGATCAGCGCCGTCTTTGCCGGATCCCATTCCCTTGGGGCGACGCGCACTTCCATTCCGGGCCCGGTCGCCAACCGCGTGCGGGCAGGGAAGGGGAGGGATTCGCCTGCGGTCAGTGTCCGGAACGCAGCGAGGAAAAGTAAAAAAAGTGCGGCTCTCATGATCGTCCACTGGAGCGGATGCAGGGTGGTCGTCACGCGAATACCTCTGCGCAGGAGCGTATTCCCGGCATTGCGCCACGGCTCCCCGGGTAATAAGGTCGCCAGCATGACAAAGCTGACTTTAGAAATTTCCGACGCCCTCAGCCGCAAGCTGGCCCGCGCGGCAATGCAGCGCCGTGTGCCGACGGTGGCGCTCGTCCGCGAGGCCATCACTGAGAAGTTGCAATCCAGCCCACCTATGTCACCTGATCCTCCAGGCCGCATGTG
>JANOZA010000008.1:0-1539 GCA_031429155.1 Verrucomicrobiota bacterium
CACCGCCTATCCAATGATTGACGCCGCTGGTCAGCGACTGCTGCTGTGGGACACGCCGGGATTCGGCAGCACGCCGAAACTCCTCAAGCGTCTGCGTCTCGCCGCCAGCCCTATCCGCTGGATGCTCACGCAAATGTGGGATCGCTTCCGCGACCGCCCGCTCTGGTGCAGCCAGCAGGCGATCAAGAATGTGCAGTCGGAGGCCGACATCGTCCTTTACCTCGTCAATGCCGGCGAGCAGCCCGCTGCCAGCGGCTATGTGGACATGGAGATGGAAATCCTGACATGGATCGGCAAGCCCGTCATTCTGCTCCTCAACCAGACCGGCCCGCCGCGCCCGGCCCTGGAGGAGGACATGGACGAAGCCGACTGGCGCTTCCATTTAGAGAAGTACGGGATCATCAAAGCCGTGATCGGGCTGGATGCCTTCGCCCGCTGCTGGGTGCAGGAGGAAGTGCTCATGGAGGTCATCTTCCACGTGCTGCCGGAGTGGAAGCGCGATGGCTTCAACCGCCTCCGCGGAGCATGGCGTGACAAGAACGTGGACGTTCTCCGCCGCAGCATGAAGACGCTCGGTCGTCAGCTCGCCGACAGCGCCGTGGACCGCGTCACCGTCACCAAGGAATCGCTGCTGCAAAAGATCGGCGTCGGCCGGCAGCCGTTGAACTGCGAGATGGAGGAAGCCCGCACGCAGCTAACCGAACGCCTCGCCACCCGTTCCGTCGCCTCCACGGATGAACTCATTCGCCTGCATGGCCTCGAAGGCCACACCAGCGAGACGATCAAGCCCGCCGGCACCGACTCCTTTGGGATTCCCGTGAAGGTCAACGAATCACTCTGGAGCGCCGTTGGCGCCGCATTGTCGGGCGCAGCAGCCGGACTGGTCGCCGACATCAAAACCGGCGGCATGACCTTCGGCGGCGGTACCGTCGCCGGCCTTTTCATTGGCGGCGCAGGCTCCTGGCTTCTGGCTCGCGGCTACAACCTAACCCGCGGCGACGACAACGCCGTGCGCTGGACCGCCGAGCACTTCGCCGCTCAGGCGGAACTCATCCTCGTCACCTATCTCGCCGTCGCACATTTCGGACGCGGCCGCGGCGAATGGAAAGACGGCGAGCATCCGCCGCACTGGCCCGCCGCCGCGCGCGCCGTCATCGAGACCCACCGCACGGAACTGGATGCCCTCTGGAAACGCGCCGGTGAAAAAGAAGTCCGCGCCGAAATCCTCGCCGGCACTGCGGAAGCCATCCTCGCCAGCGCCGCCGCCGAGCTGCTCTGCAAGTTGTATCCGAAAGTCAGCAAGGCTGCGATCAGCGGTTAGACGGTGTCTTTGCAAGTCATCACCAGGAACCCCGGATGGGGTTCGCCATGAATAGCTGGGGGTGGAACGCCGTGCCCCCCCCGCTCGCCTCCGTCGCTGAATCTCTCCGTGGATTCGCGACGCCATCAGATGAAGTCCCGCACTTGCGGGCCAGATACCGCGATTACGGCACAGACGATGCTTCGCAGACGCTTACTGTCCGGCGTCCCGCAAACTCT
>JANOZA010000009.1:0-2697 GCA_031429155.1 Verrucomicrobiota bacterium
AACATGCGGCTCTGTTCCTTTGGGAACAACCCGCGTATCCTCACCGCCGGCACGCCGCCTCTAATCAAGGCTGGCGCACTGGCCGCGGGACACGCGACGAGCCGCAGCCATACAGTCTATTCATGGCGAACCCCTTCCGGGGTTCCTCTCCGGAAGGGGCTTAAACAATCACAGTAAGCGAAGACACCGCCTAACGCCGCGGCTACAGGATCGCCCGGATAAAGAGCAGCACCTTGCGCGGCCTCGCGTGCGGCTGGGCTTTGCCGTCGGTCAGGGGCGCATCGAAGGCGGCGATCATGGACGGCGCGCCGGGCGGGACGAGCAGTTGGCAGCTTGTCTTCATCGCCTGAAACCGCGGCTGTTTGCTCTCCGAGAGACCCTGGCCGTGGCTATCGAATCCGGTGAGCCAGACGAGTTCCGGGGCGCAGTTCAGATCAATCACATTGCCGTTCTCCCCGACGGTGGCTTCGATTTCTACAGTCGTGCCCAGATTGCGGAAGGTGAAAGAATTGTTGCACATGGGGGTGACTCCCCTTGGACGACGTGGCGCAACAGGCACCAGTGGAGGCGACTGCCCAAAAGTCTGCGGGTGGCCCGATGGCGGATCAAACTCCGTCGGATAGGGAAACTCCGTGATGGACTCGATCTTCGACCGTTGGCCGCCGCGCACGGGCAAGGCAGCGGATTGCAGAAGCGAGGCCCGGCCATCGGTGAGCATCGGCTCCAGGGCTTCGCGCAGCGCGGTGCTTTCGGCGAAAGCCGGATGCTGAGCGAGCAACGCGCTGGCATTCGCGGTGTCGGTCTCGATCCACTCGGCGAGCACAGTGACTTGCTGCACCCCGTTAACGGGAGCCGGCGGATTCGCTTTCGGCACCGGCTCACTAGCGGCGCGGACGAAGAGAAACATGCGGTCCCCGGGCAACGGCGCGCAGCCCGGCGGCTTGCCGGCTTCCGGCAGCCAGGGCGGCGTGAACAACCCCGCCAGCTCCCACTCTCCATTGCCGCACAGCATTTGAGTTGAGAGCTTGTCCGTACCGAAGACCGGCTGCTTGATCTCACTCACCCCGGTGCCCCACGACTGGTCGGTCAGGTGCTCCACCCATTCCGGTGCCAGGTTGAGGTCAATGGTGCGTCCGTCTTCGCTCATGGTCGCCTCCACTTCCGCCGTGTGTCCAGTATTTCGAAAAGTGAACGAGTTTGGCGTCACGGGGGCAATAACCTCCAGCGCGGTAGAGCCGTCCGCAGCGAGGACGTCATCCCCCTGCGGCGGATCGAACTCCGTCGGATACGGCTTCTCCACCACCGCCTCCACCTTCGACCGCTGGCCGCCGCGGACGAGGACGCAGTTCAAGTCCATCCGCTCGGCTTTCTTCTGCACGATCAATTCCTGCACCGCCGCGTAGAGCGCATCGCCATCCTTGCTGTGCTTCAGGTGCTGGCGGAGCAATTGATTTGCCAGGAGGTGCGGCAGCTTGATCCAGTCTAACTGGACGCTGACCTGCCTTCCGAGCCCCTCTCTCGGAATCAGCGCGGCAATCTCCGCATCGGGGGCGAGGAAGGGATCCTGGCGCGGCGGCTCATTGGCAGCGAAGGTCACAACGGAGGGGAACAGCAGGAGCAGGTGGCGGAGTTTCATGCGTCGGGATGCTAATGCACTCCCCCGGCCCGTGCAGGAAAACTTTCGCGGAGCTTGCCGGCGGCAACGAATAGCCTATTCTCCCGGATTATGTGCATGTTCAGCGCCCCCGTCGAATCCGTGACCGAAACCCGCATCTTCGCCCGCTCGCTGCCGGAGGGGCGACAGGTGCTCGTCTATCGCATGAAGCTCAGCGCGAAAAAGGACGTCGCCATGATCCTGCCCATCCCCGTAAAGCCCGGCAGTGGCGAGAAGGCCGTGCAGTTCGTGGACCTCGCGCGGTATCCGGACATGCTGTCGGACATGGAGTCACTCTTTCCGGAAAGGAATCGGCCAGATTTCCTTTCGGAACCAGCCGCCGATCCCTTCGCCAGCGGCGAGGAGCCACTCGCAGTAGAAAACGTCGGCGCCTACGAAGCCTCCTATGTCCCCTCTCTCGCCGACTTCGCCAGGCTCGACGAACGCTTCCGCCTCCCGTCCGGCGTCTGGGACCAGATGCCCTTCTACAACGACTTCGGATTCGTCGTCTTCAAGTTCCGCCAGGTGGACGCCGAAATCCACCCCATGGCCTTCGCCTTTCCCCGCAAGGACCCGGCCCGGCTCTTCTTTCCCACCGTCCATGTCCACGACGGCCAGGTGCATGATAAGGAGGACTTTGACCACATCCTCTACTGCCAGAAAATCCCCGGCGACGCTTTCGCGCTGACCGATTGGCAGGAATCACCCGAACTGCCCGCCGCGGCCGTGAACATCGTCGCCGCCCGCGGCATCGTGGACCCCCGGCTGCATATTTACCGCAAGGCCATGAAGGGCCACCTGCCGAATACGGACACGGTGCTGGCCTGAAGTAGGCGGTGTCTTCGCAAATACGGTGAATGTTCAAGCACACACTCACCGCAGAGGAACCCCGGCGGGGTTCGCCATGAATAGCACCCGAACCGGGGGCCGGTGTGGAACCGGGATTAACTTCCGTTACGGGATCGTCCTCGTCGTCGTTCTCGTCCCTCGTCCTCGAGATCGTTCGACTTGCGCCACTCGCCCGGATTCGAGGACGAGCACGA
>JANOZA010000010.1:0-1977 GCA_031429155.1 Verrucomicrobiota bacterium
CTGACCTCCTCCGGCGGCCCGGGCGCATGATATTCAGCAGATCCTGAATATCCATGAATTAATGAACGAATGCTGATTCCGGGAAACTTGCTGGGATTCAACGATGCGAGGCCGCCGGCAATTCCAGAGGAAGGTTCTTGCCAATCCCGAAAATCCAAGGACTTTTCAACTCACTTTTCAAATGCCTGTTTCTTCCAATCAACCACCCTTGAGCCGCGACACCATCCCACGCCGCCCATGGGCCACCCGGTTGCCACCGCCCATCGTCATGATGGGAGTGCCATTGGACCAACTGAACACGGCCCAGGCATTGGAGATCGTCAGCGAGATGATCGCCAGCCGCACCCCTCACCTGCTGGCCACCGCGAATGTCGATTTCCTCGCGCAAGTCCAGGAGGACGAGATCCTGCGACGCATCCTGGTCGATGCCGACCTGATCCTCTGCGACGGCACGCCGCTGGTGTGGATGTCCAAATGGCTGGGCGATCCACTGCCGGAACGCCTCGCGGGCAGCGACCTGGTGCCGCTGCTGCTGGATCTCGCGCAGGACTGCGGCCACCGGGTGTTTTTCCTCGGCGGGCGTGACGAAGTGGTCGCCATTGCGGAAGACAAGATCAAGGAGCGCTGGCCGGATCTCCAGATCGCCGGCATGTATTCCCCCCCTTTCGCGCCGATGGATCAAATGGATCACGCGGGCATCTGCCAGCGCATCCGCGAGGCGAATGCGGACATGCTCTTCGTCTCCTTCGGCTGCCCGAAACAGGAGAAATGGCTCGCCATGAATTTCCGTGACGCCGGCGTGCCGGTCGCCATCGGCGTGGGCGCGACAATCGACTTCCTCGCCGGAGCGGTGAAACGAGCGCCGGTCTGGATGCGCCGCACCGGCCTGGAATGGTTTTTCCGCGTCGCTCAGGAGCCAAAGCGGCTGGCACGCCGCTACTGGATCGATATCTGCGTGGTCGGACCGGGACTGCTCAGGCAACTCCTGAAAATGGGGCCGCGCAACCACGCGCCGCAACTCGCCGCCCGTGCCGGCCCGCCCGCCGAGTCCCATCCCGCCCGGCACTCCCAGCCAGCGCCGCCACCGGTCGTCATGCTGCCGGAACGTCTGGACGCGCTTTCCGCGAGAGACCCCGCACTCTGGCCGGACGTGGCGAACCGCACGCTCATCCTCGATGCCAGCCGCACGACCTTCATCGACAGCACCGGCACCGGAAAGCTCGTCCGTTTCGCCCGCGCCTCACGCGAACATGGCGGACTCTGCATCCTCATGGGAGCCACCCCCACCGTGCTCGGCACGCTGGACCTCATGAAACTCCGCAATCTCTTCAGCGAGGCCGCCACCCTTGAGGACGCGCTCGCCATCGCCGCCAAATGAAGGTCGGACTCACCGCCACCATGATCCAAGGCGGCCGCTCGGGCGTCGCCCAGTATGTCTTCTCACTTGTGAGGGAACTGCTCCGCGCCGGCCAGGTGGACTTGAACCTCTTCGTGCTGGAAGACGAACTCCCGCTGCTCGACTTCGCCAAGGACGGCTGCCGCATCATCCCCGTGCCGCGCGCCGCCGCGCCGCCGGTCAAAAACATCCTCTGGCACCAGCTCGCCCTGCCCAAGCTCGCCGCCGACCTGAAGCTCGATGTCCTCCACGTCCCCAGCTACCGCCGCCTCGTCCGCCGCGCGCCCTGTCCCACGGTCGGCACCATCCACGACCTCGCCCCGTTCCAGGTGAAGGGAAAATACGACCTCGCCCGCATGTTCTACGGCCGGGTCGTCGTGAAATCCCTCGCCCGCGCCCAACAGGAAATCATCGCCGTCAGTCACTGCACCGCCCGCGATATCGAGAACTTCTTCGGCATCCCGCAGAGCCGCTTGCAGGTCATTCACAACGGCATCGACCACGACCGGTTTTTCCCCGGCGACTACGCCGCCGCCCGCGCCTGGACCGCAGAAAAGCACGCCATCACCGCCCCTTACTTC
>JANOZA010000011.1:0-18028 GCA_031429155.1 Verrucomicrobiota bacterium
ATCGCCCGGGTGAATCTCGTTCACGCCACCTTGCCCGAACTCGAGTTCACCCCCTTCGACGATGCGGCCATCACCACCTGCCTCGCCCGCGCCTTCACCGGCCTGACCACCGTAAAGGAAGCCCAGGCCGCGCCCCTCCTCCCCGCCTTCCATCAGCATCTGGAAAAGGGTCAGGTCAGTTGGCTCGACGAGCTAGCGCCCCTCTCCATCCCCTGGCCCGACAACCGCACGCTGAAAATCAGCTACGGCAACGAGACCCCGGAAGCCCAGGTAAAGCTCCAGGAATGCTTCGCCCTCAAAGAACACCCGACGCTCTGCGAAGGCCGCCTCCCCGTCCTCCTCAGCCTCTGCACCCCCGACGGCAAACGCCTCGCCACCACCACCGACTGGCCCGCCTTCCTAGCACGCGAATGGCCCAAGCACCGCCAGGCGGTAGCGAAGAAGTTCCCTGGGGTTTTGTGGCGGTAGGGATTGGGCGAGCTGCGAGACGTAGCCTGCCCCAGACTTTCTCTAACCCGACAGATACTCAAGGACTGAGGCTACAACCACATTCATCATCCGCCGAGATCGTATCGGACCGATATAACTAATGCGTTGAAATGTCCATTCAGAGCCCTGCAAGGCGTCGCCAACGGTGTTGATGCCAATAGTGTGAAGCCCATTTTTCTGATATTCAGTGAGGTCTAAAACATCAATTTGCTTCGCTAATTCGCGCTGTAGAACTGCGGACATATCCACTTCCTGAAACTCACCAACGACACTAGTCAAAGACGCGAACGCTGGGTGGCTTGAACCATACTCAGTGAACCGCTTCACTGATAGCCGGGGTCCAATAGACGAAAGCGTCTGCATCGGGTCTGCATTCTTCGCGGCCAAACAACCCAAGTTGACCGCAAAACGAGTTCCCACTTCTCCGCGAGTTGCAACGATTCCAGAGTCAAGTCGAGTGACGATTCCTGTGTAGCTCAACAGGCGCAGAGCTTCAGCGACGGCCGCAGGTGCATCGCGCTGTATCCAGAAAAAGCACGTCGCATCAGTCTTCCCGTCGCGTGCCCAAAGCTCATTCTTTTTGATGGCGTCCGGAATCACCGTTCTCTCTACAAAATCTCGTCCCCAGTCAATGAAAGCTCTATGTCCCGCATATTTTTCCGCGAGACCAGAATGCTCCGACCAAATTTCATTCCGGTAGAAGTCTTTCAAAACCCGCCTGACTTCTGATGAGAGTAGCCGTGGTGCGCGCTGAACTGTCTTCAGTAATAGGCGTGGATTTCCACTAACTGCATATGCCAGCGACTCAAAGGATTGGTAATTCCTCTCGATGTCGCCGGCCAACTCCGCATCAGCCTGCTTCATTACAATTTCACGCATGCTGTCGATGTACCCTTTGTGAAGCGGGTCGCGGTTGAGTGCGACAACTGTTGCGTCGTGAGACGCCTGGAATGTCTGCCCATAGAACGTGACACCTGGATAGACTGCGGCATTGCAACTAATGAACGGCGATCTGAGATCTCGAAACAATGTGAAAAACTGCCGTTGCTGTTCCGGTCGAAAAATATGAGCCGCCTCATCAAAAAAGATGGCGATCCGCGAAATGTCTCGCTCCCTGCAAATGTCCTCGATAGCATCCTTAAAGTCCTCGACACTTGGGACGGCAGTCGCATCAATTGAGGCATTTGGGGTGCGGTAAGAATCTTCATACCTCTCAGTTAGTCGCTCTAGTGGAGCCTGTGAAAGGCTCGGCCCCATGTCACCGCCTGCCAAGACCGACAAGATTCGATTCGCTGGAACGAGCAAGCCACGCTGATACATACTCCGAATGATGCGGCTGCAGAGTTTCGCCATCATCCAGTTTGCAAACTGATTGGGATCACTGGTCTGCACCAGTGAGCTTCTAACGAATGACACATAAACCGGGAGAATTCGGTCGGACGAGAAAGATTCAGAGAGTTGAGCCTCCGCCACGCGAAGCAAAAATGACTTACCCGTCCCACGACTGCCTTCGAGTATCGTTGGAGCTGGGGATTTCAGGAGCTCAATCGTTTTGCGGTCCTGCAAGGTTTCTACATAAAGCTCCAAAATGTGCTCGGGCTTTATATCCTCTGTGCGGATGATTAGATTTGTCATGAAAGGCTAAGGGGGGACGATTGTTGGTGCTGGTGCCATCAGCGTCGCTTGAATTATCGCATTGATTTCGCCCACTTGAGCCAAGTGCCCGAGACAGGTAGCAAGATTTGGTCGTTTTACCGGAGAAACGTCATTGAAGTAGCGCAAAGCCAAGGCGGAGTGAACAACAAGCCTCATAGTTTCGGCCTTGCTGTGCCACAGGTCGAAAGTCGCTTGGTCGAATGTGATGGCCGTAGGTAGCGGAATGTGTTTCTGCACGCCTCCATGGACACATTCTGAACACTCTCGATACAACAAAACCGCCATTCCTGCGTAGTGCGCAACGTGCATTTCAAATGGGGGGAAGAAGCCTTTCGAAAAGCGCGGCGAGAATACGCCATCTGTTTTATCGACGATGCCGCTCCAACTTGTGTCAACTCTACTGCTAAGCCACTCTCTAAGGCGCAGTTCATTTGCTGAGAGATAGATCGCCTGCAACGATAGCTCCAATACAAGCCGCAGGCTCTTGAACGCATGCCTGTAATGCCCCTGGGCCAATATAAGCAAAGAATATTCATACTCATGTTGAGCCACACGAAGCAACTCGACTTCCCGTCTATCTCCTATTAAACCACACCAGAGTTCCAACTCTGTGGTGAAGGCATGGCTCTTTGCGATCTTTGAGAGGTCGGGCTCAGAAAGAGAACGCTGAAACACCGCTTCGCACTGCGAGTGAAACTGAGCAAAGTAGCTTGCTGCAATTTCACTCTGCGATCCAATCTGATCTGGTTGTATGGGAGTCATGTTCTATTTGCCGTCGCATACACTTCGGCTCCTGCTTTCACAATCTCCATCAATTCCTCAGCCATGCGGCGCTGGAGGCCTCCTCCTCGGTGACGGCTTGTTCGGCGGCGTATTTGCTTTCTGCTCCGGTGATCTTCATGGTCGAGCTTTCGGTTGGAGGCTGTGAGTTTGCAAGGTGAGGATTGCCGGGTCTCAGCGACGCTCCACTCGCAGAGCTTCTGCTTCAACAACTCCTCCGAGTGCAGGTAGAAGCGATCTCCTTCCCAGTCCCCTTATCGAGCGCCCCGCGATTTCACGGGCGGCATCAAATGATAGCACTTTCAGCCAACAATTCGCCAATGAAAGTCCGACTCTCCCGGATTCCGGGTGCATACGACTTGGGGCCATTTTGTATCGTGCGAAAATCTTAAAGTTGTTGAGCCACAGCTTGGTTTCACGCATGAGCCTCAAACCAACTCCTCCCGCTGCCCATTTCCACCACCACAGGCACCGACAGCTTCAGAGCATCCCGCATCGTCTTGCTCACCAGTTCCTTGGCCGCGGGGAGTTCGCTCTCCGGTAGTTCAAAGAGCAGTTCGTCATGCACCTGGAGGATCATTCGGCACTTCAGGCCTGACACCTTAAGCTTCGCTGCCATGTGGACCATTGCCAGTTTGATCATATCGGCGGCGGTGCCCTGGATGGGGGTATTGATGGCGGTGCGCTCGGCGGCTTTGCGGATCATGGCGTTGGCGCTGTTGATGTCGCGGAAGTGGCGGCGACGGCCGGTCATCGTCTCGACATGGCCTTTCTCGCGGGCGAGTTCGATGGTGCGGTCCATGTAGTTCTTCACACCGGGATACTGCACGAAGTATTCGTCAATGAGCCGCGCGCCTTCGCTGCGGGCGATGCCGAGGCGCTGGGCCAGGCCGAACGCGCTGATGCCGTAGATGATGCCGAAGTTCACCATCTTCGCAGTGCGGCGCATGTCGGAGGTCACTTCCGCTGCCGGCACGCCAAAGACGCGCGCGGCGGTGGCCTGGTGGATGTCCTCGCCCTGGTGAAAGGCTTCCATCATCGCGGGATCGGCGCTGAGCGCGGCCATGACGCGGAGTTCGATCTGGCTGTAGTCGGCGCTGAGGAAGATCCTGCCGGGATCGGCGACGAAGGCCTTGCGGATGGCGCGGCCCTGCTCGGTGCGGATGGGGATGTTTTGCAGATTCGGATTGTTCGATGCGAGCCGTCCGGTGGCCGCGCCGGCCTGGTGGAACGTGGTGTGAATGCGGCCCGTGCGGCGCGAGACATCATTGGGCAGGGCGTCCACGTAGGTGCTCTTGAGTTTGCTGGCTTCACGATAGGCCAGAAGGTCGGCCACGATGCGATGCTCGCCGGCGAGTTCGGCGAGAATGTCTTCGCCGGTCATGTACTGGCCGGTCTTCGTTTTCTTCGGCTTCTCGATGAGCTTCATTTCATCGAAAAGAATCTGCCCGAGCTGTTTGGGTGAGTTCAGATTGAAGCGTTTGCCGGCGGCGGCATAGACAGCGGCTTCGAGTTCGTGGATTTGCTTTTCGAGCACCACGCTCGTCTCGCGCAGCACGGAAACTTCGATGGCGATCCCCGCGGCTTCCATGCCCGCGAGCACAGGAATGAGCGGAGCCTCGATGTCGTAGAAGACGCGCTCCAGTTTGTGCGCCACGAGCTGCGGGCGGAGTTTGTCGGCGACCTGAAGGGCCATGTCGGCACGCTCCATCGCCTGCTCGCCGCGCTCCGGCGCAGTGTCCTCGTCGAGACCGGGCATGAGCATCTGTCCGCTCTTCTCCACTTTTGTTTGCGTGCCCGGCGTGTAGCCGAGCAGGGCCTCGCAGAGGTAAGTGAGCGACTGCCGCTGCTCCGGCTCAATGAGCGCCTGCGCGAGCATGGTGTCAAAAAACGTGCATGGCAATTCCACGCCGGCGAGGTGCAGCACCTGAAGCGATTCCTTTACATCGTGGCCTGTGAGCAGCACGCCGCTGAGATGCGCTGACAGTTCATGGACCAGCACTGCCGTGTCCGCGCCAGTGAGGTAGAACGCCTTGCCCGTGTCCGTGGAAACGGCGATCCCGCGGATGCTGGCATCGCGCGGATTCGGACCTTCGGTATCGAGGCAAAAGCCGGCCTCCTTGCGCTGCGCGATGAGTTTCAGAACAGCCGCACGCGTCTCCGCAGTGTCGGCGATTTCATATGTATGCGGCGTATCCGCGAGCGTGCGGAGCTTGCCGGCGGCGGGCGCGGCCTCTGGCGTCATGGCGGCAAAGAGATCGTCGTCCACAACCGGCGCGGCTTCCTCCGCACGGCGGTGAAAGCCACGGCCAGCCTTGAAGTCCTCGCCATACATGCGCTTTCCGATGCCACTGAATTCGAACTCCACCAGCAGCGCCTTGAGCAACTCGTCGTTCGGCGCGCACCTCGCCAGTTCGTCCAGCGTTTCCTTTACCGGAACGTCCAGCCAGATGGTTGCCAGCTTGCGGCACAGGCGCGCGGAGTCCGCGTGCGTAATGAGGTTTTCCTTCTGCTTGCCCTTCAGCTTGTCGGTGTTTGCCAGGATATTTTCGATGCTGCCCCATTCTTTGATGAGCGCCTTTGCCGTCTTTTCGCCGATGCCAGGCACGCCGGGAAAATTATCCGACGCATCGCCCCACAGCCCCAGCACATCAATGACCTGCTCCGGGCGCTCCACCAGCCAGTGGGCCTGCACTTCCGGTATGCCGATGATCTCATGCTCATTGCCCTGACGCCCCGGCTTCCAGATAAACGTATGCGCATCCACCAACTGCGCGAAGTCCTTGTCCGCCGTCACCATGAACGTCGTGAACCCGTCATTTTCCGCCCGCCGCGCGAGCGTGCCGATGATGTCATCCGCCTCGTAGCCATCCATCGCCAGCACCGGAATGCGGAACGCCTCGATGATGCGCTTCATATGCGGCAGCGCCTTGCTGAGATCCTCCGGCATCTCGTCGCGCTGCGCTTTGTAGGCTGGAAACTCCACGTGCCGCGCCGTCGGTGCCTGCGTGTCGAACACCACGGCCATATGCGTGGGCTTCTCCTCCTTGATGAGATTCAGCAGAACATTCGTGAAGCCATAGAGCGCGGACGTATTCATGCCGTAGCTCGTCAGAATGGGCCGCATCATGGCAAAGTGCGCCCGGTAAATGAGCGCCATGCCGTCGAGGAGGAAGAGTCGTTTTTCTGCTGCCATGCTGCGCCGTTATCACGCCCCGCAGCGGATGGACAGGGAAAGTACCGACTTCGTCTCCGTCGCCCACCTGAAGCAGAACACCCTCGGCCGTGCCGCAGTCTCACGCTTTGACCGACGGGAGTTTCGCCATACGCTGAAGGCCATGTCTTCCCCTTTCCTTCCGGCATTCGTTTCTCTGGTTCTTTCTCCGCTCGCTTCGCAGGCGGCGGCCACGTTTTCGACGACGCCGCTGACGGGCGACGCATCCTCCGGCGTCACGGCGGATGCGGCCTTCACGCACGCGATCAACGTCTATGATGCCGGGAATGCGAAGGTGAACGGCGCGGTCTTCACCGGCTCCGGCCTGGTGGCGAATCCGGCGACGAACAACTACAGCACCACCGGCTTCAACAATGGCTTCACCGGATTCGATGCTCTCGCGAACGACGGCATCAGCGGGAGCGTGGGGAGTCTGATGACCAATTTTCTATATAACGGAAATCCGGCGACCATCACCCTGCGAAACCTGCGCGCCGGACAGCAATATGAGACGGTGCTTTACAATGCGGCGTATGGCGGGCCGGGAGTGAGATTTCAGACGATCACCACGACGGATGGCGGCTCGGTGGTGTTCGATCAAAACGGCCTGCCGGGGAGTCTGCTGCGCTGCCTGTTCACGCCGGCCGGGAATGCTTTCACAATCACGATCACTCCGACGCTGCCGGGAAATACGTTTCACCAATACGCGTTCAGCAATCGCGCGATGGGATTGCAGGCGCTGTTCACGGATAATTTCTACGCGCCATCGAACCCGAACACCTCCGATCTCAATTTCAACAATGCGGCTCGGCAGGGCGGATCGCTCGTGCAGGCCGGCGGCGTCATCCCGTGGGTGGCCGTGGCAAACACGCAGGTCGGCAACACTACGGGAGGGATTGATGGAGGGAACTACCTGCTGACGGCGTTCGGCACCGGCAACGCAGCGCTGAACCACAATTTCAACGGCGCGGAGAGTGCGGGCGGGCTTTCGGTCTCGTTCGATCTCGCGCCGGACATCGGCTCTCAGGCTGCGGGCAACTGGTGCGCGATCTCTCTCGGCAAGTCGGCGGCGGACATCAGCGGCAGCGTGAACGGTGCTTACCCTCACTTCGGCGTGCTCTTCCGCGGCAGCACGGGGACACTTCAAGCGTTCGACGGTGCGACCAATCTAACGCCGACAGAGCCGACATGGGGCTCCACCGGCGTCACGACGCAGCTTCATCATTTCGAACTGCTCCTCACCGATCCGGTGGACAGCAATCCGTTCGACGGCACCGGCGAAACGCGCATCGAAATTTTCGCCGATGGCGTCTCGCGCTACACCTTCACCAAAACCGGCGGAGGCTACGCGCACAACTTCCTCAATTTTCAAAGCAGTCACATCGGCGGTATAGATAATCTCGTTATCGCCAAGCTGAACGCCGCGCCCGTCGCGCCGGCCTTCACGGAGCACCCACAGCCGAGGACGATCTGGATCGGCGACGGACTAACGCTCTCTGCCGCGGCCTCGGGTTACCCGGCGGTGACTTACCAATGGTATCGCGATACCGTCGCCATTTCGGGAGCCACGGGCAGCACCTACACGATCGCTGACGCCACGGCTGGGGGCTCCTACACTGTCGTCGCGACCAATTCGCAGGGCTCCGCCACGAGCAATCCGGCCGTGATCAATGTCATCGCTCCCACGCGTCCGCAGCGGACATGGGAAGGCGCGGGCGCTTCGTCCCGCCGCACGGGACTCGCGATTTCCGAGATCCACTACCACCCGCTGGCCAGGGTGGACGGGAAGAATGTGGAGTTCATCGAACTGTATAACTCGAACCCATGGATCGAAGATCTCGCCGGCTGGCGGCTGACGGGTGATGTTGATTTCACATTCCCGGCCGGGGCGCAGATTCCGGCGAAGGGCTACGTCGTTGTCGCGAAAGTGCCAGCCGATGTGCAGGCCGTCTATGGACTCTCCGGCGTGCTCGGGGGGTTCGCGCAGAGCTTGTCGAACGAAGGCGGCACGCTGCGGCTGCGAAAGCCGAGTGATGCCATCGTGCTGGAAGTTGGTTGGAATGATCATGCGCCGTGGCCGGTCGCGGCGGATGGGACGGGCCACTCGCTGGTGCTCGTGCGTCCAAGTTACGGCGAGGCTTCCGCGCAGGCGTGGGATGCCAGCGCCAGCATCGGCGGCTCACCGGGTGCAGGCGATATGCCGCCGGGCAGCCCGCAGGATCACGTGGCCATCAATGAAGTTCTCTCGCGTTCGGATTTGCCGGCTGTGGATTTTGTCGAACTGCGCAACGATGCGCCGACTGCGGTGGATGTTTCCGGATGCACGCTCAGCGACGATCCCGCGGCGCTGGCGAAATTCGTCATCCCCGCCGCCACCATCCTTACCGCGGGGGCGACGATGTCCTTCACCGAGACGCAACTCGGTTTTGCCCTGAGCGCGGAGGGCGAGACGCTCTATTTTACGAATGCCGCCGGCACACGGGTGTTGGATAGCGTCCGTTTTGCCGGTTCCGCAGCGAATGTGAGCCTCGGTCGCGCGAACAGCCGCGAGGGACTTTTCCGTCCGCTCGCCAGCGCGACGCCCGGCGCGGCGAACTCCGGCCCCCGCACGCCGGATGTGCTCATCAGTGAGATTTTCTACGACTCAATCAGCGGCGATGACCTCGACGAATGGCTCGAACTTCACAATTCCGGCGCCGTCACGGTGGACGTCAGTGGATGGGAATTCAACGACGGCATCGGATTCACCATCCCTGCGGGAACCGGTATTCCAGCGGGTGCACGGCTTGTCATCGCGAAAAACGCGACGCGCACCCGGGCGAATCATCCGTCGGTAACTCCGGCGCTCATCATTGGTGATTACTCGGGCACGCTCGGTAATGGCGGCGATCGCCTCACACTCGTGCGCCCCGAGACAGTCGGCGCGCTGGACATCAAGGTGGAGGTGGACGCCGTCAGTTATGCCAAATCCGGGCGATGGAGCCGCTGGGCGGCGGGCGGCGGATCGAGTCTGGAAGTCACTGACCTGCGGGGTGATCGTTCGCTAGCCAGCGCATGGGCGGACAGTGATGAAAGCGCGAAGGCGGCATGGACGACGCTGAGTGTGACCGGCACGCTCGACCTGGGGCACAGCGCGGTGAGCGCGGCGGATCGCGTGCAGTTTTTCCTCATGGGCTTGGGCGAGACGCTCGTGGACAACGTGACCGTCGCGCCGAATGGCGTCGGCAACGTGGTGACGAACAGCGGCTTCGAGAGCGGCATCACGGGCTGGACATTGCAGGGCAATCAATCCCGATCATCCATTGCGGCCGGCGCGGGCTTCGGTGGAGGGGCCGCGCTTCAGCTTCGCGCGAGTGACGACGGCGAGCCCGACGGCAATCGGATCTATTCCGCCCTAACGAGCACGCTGGCGGCGAATACGAACGCGACACTCTCAGCTAAGGCGCGCTGGCTGCGCGGGAGCCGTGAACTGATCCTGCGGCTGCGCGGCGGCTTTCTGGAAACGCTCGGCACGCTGTCCGTTCCTGCCAATCTCGGCACGCCCACGGCTGCGAACAGCCGCGCGTTGGCCAATGCCGGTCCTGCGATCCGCGAAGTTTCGCATCGTCCGCTGCTTCCGCCAACTGGTGTGCCAATCCGTATCTTCGCCAGAGTCAGTGATCCGGACGGTCTCGCGTCCGTTACGCTGCGCTGGCGGGTGGAAACGAACCCGACCTTCACCAGCGTCGCGATGCGTGACGATGGGCTTACTGGCGACATCTTCGCTGGCGACGGCGTCTTTACCGGCACCATCCCAGGGCAGGGCGCGGCCTCGCTCGTCGTCTTCCGCGTGGAATCCACCGACGCCGCCGCGTCCGCCGCGAGTGCGAGCTTTCCGCCCGATGCCCCCGCTCACGAATGCCTTGTCCGTGTCGGCGAACCTGAGCAGGGCGGCGACTTTACCGCCTATCGGATGTGGGTCACGGCGGCTAATGTCTCCACTTGGGCCAACCGCGAGAAATTCGGCAACGAGCCTGTGGACGCCACTTTCATCTACGGCGGCGCGCGCGCTGTTTATGGCTGCGGTGCGTGGTACGCGGGCAGCGAAGCCAGCACGCCAGGCTTCAATTCACCGCTCGGGACGCTGTGCGGCTATAACCTCGCGCTGCCCGCCGATGACCGCGTGCTCGCGGAGGACCACTTCTCACTCGATTTCCCCGTGCGCGACGCCACCGACCAGCGGGAGCAGCTCATGTTCTGGATGGCCGAACAACTCCGGCTCCCGAATCTCCACCGGCGCTACGTCCATCTGTTCTTCAACGGCATCCGCCGCAGTTCCATCTACGATGATGTGCAGCAGCCGGATCAGACGCTCATGGATGAGTTCTTCCCCAACGACAGCGACGGGCATCTTCACAAGACGAACAACTGGAACGAAGGCGCCGACAATGCCAACTCCACTTCGGCCGGTGTGAGCAATATCCTTCAGCACTACAACACCGCCGGGCAGCACAAGCTCGCACGCTATCGCTGGAACTGGCGCCCGCGCGCGGCCAGTTCCGCGAATGAATTCGGTGACATCTTCACCCTCATTGATGCGGCCAATGCGACGACGAACTACCAGGCGGGCATCGAGGCCGTGGTGGATATAGACAACTGGATGCGCACCTTCGCCTTCCACGACCTCTGCTCATACTGGGACTCCTTCGGCAATCCCAACACCAAGAACACTTATCTCTACAAGCCGCTCGCCGGCCGCTGGACGCAGTTCACATGGGACATGGATGTCGGTCTCGGCGTCTTCAACGACCCGACTAATGCCGCGCTATTCCCCGCGACCGCCGATCCGAAAATTGATGCGCTCCAGGCGTTCGCGCCCTTCCGCCGCATTTACTGGCGCACGATGCACCAGGCGCTGGCGTCGTTCTTCAGCGGGGCGGGCGTCACCACGCAGTTGCAGCGGAAATACGATGCGCTCGCCGCCAACAACACCGGACTGACCTCGCCGTTTGTCGCCAGCGGAGCCTACGGGCTGAGCATCACGCAGTGGATTGATCAGCGCCGGACCTTCCTCCAGACGCAGCTCAACACCGTCGCCGCTATCTTTGCCATCACCAGTGGGGCGAGCGTGACGGTGACGTCGCCGAGTGTCACCATCACCGGCACCGCGCCGGTGAATGTCGAGACTCTCACCGTCAACGATGTGGCCCTCCCGGTCGTGTGGACCTCGGTCACCGCATGGAGCATCACACTCGTCCCGGCCGCTGGTTCGCATCCCTACGTCGTCCGTGCGCGCGACTACAACGGTGTCCAGATCGGCACCGGCACGGTCACGGTCAATTTCACGGGAGTGAACGCATGGCCCGCCCTCCGCATCAATGAATGGATGGCGAGCAATGGCGGCAGTTTCCGCGACCCCGCTGACAACGACAGCGATGACTGGATCGAGCTGTTCAATCCCTCGGCAACTCCCGTGAGCCTCACCGGATGGCGGCTCGCTGACAGTGGCACCTCCTTCACGATCCCGGCAGGCTTCACCATTCCCGCCGGCGGCTATCTGATTGTGTGGGCGGACAACGAGACGGTGCAGAACAACACCGCCCTCCGCCCCGACCTGCACGTCCCGTTTCAACTCGGCGCCTCCGGTGACAGCATCACCCTCACCGCTCCGGACAGCACCATCATTGACACTGTGACCTTCGGGCCAGCGATCCAAAACATCACCAACGGCCGGTGGATCGGCAGCGGCACCACTATCGTCACCTTTGATTCGCCCACGTTCGCCGCCGGCAATGCGTTCACTCCGCCCGTGCCGGCGATCGCCGCTCACGAAACCACCCTGCTGGGATTCACCCTGACATGGACGACTCTGCCGGGAGCGCAGTATCGTTTTCAGCGCTCCTCCGACATGGTAAACTGGACCACCGTCACGACCCTCACCGCCGTGAACGATGAAGCCGCAGCCACCGATCCTGCTCCCCTGCCTGCGCGCAGCTACTACCGTGCGGAACTGGTGATCCCGTAGTATGCCTTGCGGCGAGAGTCCTCACACCGCCAGCTCTCCCGGTGGCAGTCCCGGATAAACCTTCGTCATATCCACCTCGCTGCGGATGCGTTTCAGCACGGACGAAACGGCGTGATGAATAGGGAAACGAACGGGGAGGTCCCCCGGACCGTCGAGGGCGGAGGCGATGAGGCCGGACCTCGGCCAGTCGGCGAGAACCTTGCCGCCTCTCGCGCCGCCGCCCATGATGAAGGCGATGCCGGCACGGCCGTGGTCGGTGCCGAGGCTGACATTTTCGGCGACGCGTCGGCCAAACTCGGACGTCACCACCACATGGACGCGACGCAGATCGCTGCCGAGGTCACGATGAAAGGCCGCGAGCCCGGTGGCGAGTTTCGGCATGAGGGTGCCGGTCAGGGCAAGCTGGGTGAAGTGGGAATCCCAGCCGCCGAGTTCGATAGTCGCAGCGCGCAGACCGACGCCGGCGCGCACGAGTCCGGCGATGAGCTTGAGACCGGAGGAGAAATCGTCGCTGGCATAAGCGGCACCGTTCTTTGGAGCATGGGAGGCTTTGCGAACGGCTTCAATGCGATCCAGCGCCTGGAGCGTTTGAGCGCCGGCGAGGCCAAGCGCGCCGCCGGCTTTTCCGTAGAGCGCGGCGAGCTGTCCGCGCAGCGCGGGGTCTTTGTCAGGGAGAGTGAATTCATCCAGCGAACGGAATGCCACAGCCGCTGCTCCGCGGAGGCAGTCAGACACGGTGCTGCCGATGCTCACGGCGGTGAGCGGGCCATCGGATGGCGTGCGTGTTTGGTGCAGAAAGCGCCCGATCCATCCCCCGCCCTGCGGCCCGCCGTGCTGGAGATAGTCCTCGGCTTCGAAGTGCGAGCGCGACTCATCGGCGGTGCCGCACTGGTGGATGATTGCGAGTTCACCTGACTGATAAATCGGACGCAGCGGCGCGAGGTCCGGGTGCAGGCCGAACAGGTCGTCAAGGCGCAAGGCGTTCGCCTTTTTGACCGCAATGCCCGGCCGCGCACGGTGGTAGGCGTCGTCCTCCAGCGGCGGAACGAGGTGCAGCCCGTCGGCCCCGCCACGCAGGAAAACATTCACCAGTATCGGCGCGGCATCCTGATCCGCAGAGAGCACGGTGTTCACCGGGGATGAGTTGAGGTCGTGGATCATGGCAGGCTAGAAAGTTTGAAAGGCAGGCGAGGCCAGCGCCAAAGCAGTGGCATCATTCACTGCTGCGGCGGCGGCGAGTTCAGCGCTGTCAGGTTGACGCCCGAAGAGATGGCGCAGCAAAGCGTCGCGACCGCCGGCGCAATCCAGCAGCAGCCCGGCATTCAGTTTCGAGCACGGCAACTGACCGCCAGTAAGGTGCGCGGCGAAGTCCCAGCGGTGGAGCAGCGTCGCGAGCCATGCAGCGCCGTCGGGAGCGGGGCCTTCTGGCGTTGGATAGTGAAACGGCGAGTGGCCCATGACCTGGAGGGAACGCTGCACGCCGTTGCCGCCGCTGGTGACGGAGCCGGTGGACCGCAGAGCGGAGACGATGAAGTGAAAGGGTCTCTTTATTCTGGTGCCGCGCGCTGCGGCGAATTCCCCGGTGCTGAAGAGCTCGCGCAGTGTGTCCTTGATGTTGCCGTGACTGTTTTGAAATGTCCCGGCGACGGTTTTCACGGCGGCGGCGGGCGGATCGTCGGCGATGAAATGGCGACACAGTTTGGTCGCGATGAACTCGGCGGTGGAGGGATGGGTGGCGACAATATCAAGGAGGAGATCGAGGTCGGACGCGCCGCCGCCTGCGGGGATTTTCACTCCGAGCACCGTCTTTTCTCCGTCGTCGTGGGCGTTGGCTTCGAACTTCACCCGGCCAATGCCGCCCCCCCTATCGTTACCGGCGAGCGCGCGCAGTCCCATGGCGACATCACTGAGTCCATTGCGCGTTTCACGACCTGTGGCTGTCCATCCGGTGAGGCAGCGCGCGGCTTCCATCACGTCCTGCTGCGTGTAGCCACCGTGGACGCCGAGCGTATGGAGTTCGAGCAGTTCGCGGGCGTAGTTCTCGTTCGGCTTCTCCGAGGCATTTCGCTTTTTGTTGGCGCGCCCATCCAGGTAGAACAGCATCGCCGGGCTGAGAGCGGAGGCTTTGAGAAGGTCGCGGAAATTTCCCAGTGCGTGGGGACGGATGACACTGCGGTCGTCCACCATCTTGAACCACCGGCAGTCGGTCTTGGAGGAGTCTATGTTGAAGTGATCGGTCCAAAATCCGACCATGACTTCATATAACTGCCGGCGGCTGTGCACGGCGCGGACGACGGCCTGGCGTGTGAGTTCGTCGTTCAACTGCGCGGGTTTGTATTCGTAAAGTTCGGCCACCGGCTCGCGAATTGCCTCCAGTGGTGCGAGCGCGGCATGGACATAACGGTCTTCTATCTTTTCCGGGGCGAGCTGTTCCTCCACGAAGAGGCGCAGCGACTCCTCAGGCGCGGACGCGAGAGCGGAGACACGCTGGTACTCTCCCGGCGCGACGCCCCATGTGAGGCGATTGAGGGCGTGCGTGACGAGGTCAATGCTCTGGCCCGCCGGTGCGGTGAATGGCTTCAGGGGATCAGGCTGGGGGGCGAGAGGCAGGAGCTTCGCGAGTTGCTGCAGTTTTCCGCAGGAGGCGAGAGTCAGCGCCCCGGCTCCGCCGGCGAGGCGAAGAAATCCGCGGCGTGTGGGACGCGCGGCACTCATATCAGGCGGCGGGTGTGCAGTGGGGTGCCGTGACGGGCTTTGCCGTTCGCAGGCTCATCAGCGCGCAGCCAAGCCCCGTGAGCAGGGATGCCGGCAGAATGGCGAACCATCCCGCGCCGGGCAGCACGTAACTGACCGTCAAAATGGACGCCGCGCGACGCGACGCGGCCCACGAGACCGGCGACTCTCCGTCATGCACGGTCCGCGCGGCCATTCGCACCACCTGACCGGACGTGCCGGCGAGGGCGAGCAGCGCGGTGGCACCACCGACAATGAGTGCGACGGGCTGTCCAGCCGGGCCGGCTTTTCCGGCGAAGACCATCAGCACGACAGCGATCCCGGCGACGAGGAGTCCGAGAAAAAAGGCGCGCACCGGGGTGCTGCACCTTGCCGCGCAGCGTTCGGCAAATGCCGGGAACATCGTGCGGGCGGTGAGGAGGCTGGAGCCGATGGTGAGCACGCTCCCAATGAGCAGCCATGCGATCATCCAAACGGTGGCGGAGGTGAAGTAGTTGTCTGGCATAAGTAACGCGGCAGACGGGTCCATCCGGGAAGGAAGTTACAGAAAGTGGCGCGTCCCCTGCGGGAAAGGGGCGTTGCACTGCCGCGCGGCAAATGTCAGTGGGCACCATGGCGCTGCCCCTTCAACTCACCTCTCCACAAAACATCATCTTCGACTGGTCGGGGACGGTGGTGGATGATCTCGGCCCGGTGCTGGAGGGAACCAATGCCGTGCTGCGAACCTTCGGCCGGTCTGAACTGACACGGGACGAGTTCCGCCGGGAGTTCCGGCTGCCTTTTTTGCACTGGTATGAGGAAATCCTGCCGGGAGTGACCGCCGCGGAACTGGATGCGGTGTTCCTGAAGGCGTTCACGGAATCGCAGGAACCGGTGACGGTGCTGCCGCATGCCCGGGAGTTTCTGGAATGCTGCGCGGAGGCCGGGCGGCGTATGTTTGTCCTGAGCAGCGCCCCGCAACTCGCGGTGGAAGCCCAGGCCAGAAACCTGGGACTCGGGCACTTCTTCGAGCACATTTACGCGGGGGCCCGGGACAAAAGGGAGCACATCGGGCGGGTGCTGATTGAACAGGGACTCGGAACCGCGGAGACGCTGATGATCGGGGACATGCGGCACGACATTCACACCGCGAGAGCGGGCGGCATTGGAGCGGTAGCTGTGCTCACAGGGTATGAGTTTCCGGAGGTGGTGGCCACAGCAGAGCCCGACCTGACAGTGCAGGACCTTGCGGAGCTGCGGGCGCTGCATTTTCCGGGCTGACGACGGAATTTGGCTAAAGGAAAAATCCCGTAGGCATTTCCCGGCAAGTCATTTACTCATACGGGCATTCTCTGACTCCCATGGTCCACGATCTTACCTCCCCCACAGCCTCCATTGACGGCCAGCCTTACAGCTACCAGCCGGGCGATACGCTTTTGAATCTCATAGACCGCCATCTCGGCCGCGGCCATGTGCCGACTCTTTGCGATGCGCCCCAGCTTGAGCCCTACGGCGCCTGCCGCGTCTGCTCGGTGGAAGTCGCCATGCAAGCCGACGGCCCTCGGCGGGTGGTGGCGTCGTGCCATACCCCCATCGCTCCAGGGATGCACATCTTCACGGAATCTCAGAAAATCCGGGGTCTGCGGCGGAACATCGTGGAACTGGTGCTGACGGACCACCCGCTCGACTGCCTGACCTGCGAAGTGAACGGCAACTGCGAACTCCAGACCGTGGCCGCCAAAGTGGGTGTTCGCGGCGTGCGCTATCCGGCAGGCGAGAATCACCTCGACCGGAAAAAGGACTTCTCGCACCCTTACATGACGAGCGATCTCTCGAAGTGCATCAACTGCTCACGGTGCGTGCGCGCCTGCGACGAGGTGCAGGGACAGATGGTGCTCTCCATGCACGGTCGCGGATTTGCGGCGCGCATCATCAAGGGGCTCGACACATCGTTTGAAAACTCCCCCTGCGTTTCCTGCGGCGCGTGCTCGCAGGCTTGCCCGACCTCCGCCATCAGCGACGTTTTTGCGTCCAAGAGCATCGAGGCCACGAAGAAGACGCGGACCATTTGCACTTACTGCGGCGTCGGCTGCAATCTCAACGTCGCCACCAAGGGCGATGAGGTTCTCAGCATCACAGCGCCGATTGATTCCGAGGTGAATCATTCGCACACCTGCCTCAAGGGCCGCTATGCCTTCAAGTTCGTGAAGCACAAGGACCGCCTGCGCACGCCGCTCATCCGCTACAACGGCCACTTTCAGGAGGCGACGTGGGACGAGGCCTACGATCACATCGTGAAGAACCTCACGCGCATCCGCAACGAGCACGGCGGCAATGCCGTCGGCGGCATCAGTTCCGCGCGCTGCACTAATGAAGAGAACTATCTCATGCAGAAGTTCATCCGCACGGTCTTCGGCACCAACAACATTGATGCCTGCGCCCGCGTCTGCCACAGCCCGACCGCGTGGGGGATGCAGAAGGCCTTTGGCACCGGCGCGGCGACCAACAGCGTCATAGATCTGCAATACACCAATTGCATCCTCATCATCGGCGCGAACCCCACGGAAGGCCACCCGGTCACCGGCAGCAAGATCAAGCAACGCGCCATGAAGGGCGTGCCGCTCATCATCATTGACCCGCGCGAGATCGAACTCGCGCCCTACGCGAAGCACCACCTCCAGCTCCGCCCCGGCACCAACGTCGCGCTGCTCGACATGTTCGCCTACTACATCTTGGAGAGCGGCAAGGTGGACCGCAAGTTCATCACCGAACGCTGCGAAAACTGGGAGGAGTTTGAAAACGGTTTGCGCAGTCTGGACCTCGACGCGCTGGAGAAAATCCACGGCGTCCCGCGCGAGAAAGTCAAAGCCGCCGCGCTGGAATATGCCAGCGCCACGGCCGCGATGGCCTTTCACGGCCTCGGCGTCACCGAGCACAGCCACGGATCGAAGACCGTCATGACCATCGCCGACCTCGCCATGATGACCGGCAACATCGGGCGCCCAGGCGTAGGCGTGAATCCGCTGCGCGGTCAGAACAACGTCCAGGGCACCGCCGACATGGGCTGCCAGCCGCACCAGGGCGCGGGCTATTTCCAGGTGAACGATCCCGGCTATCACAAGCTCTACGAGGAGTTCTACGGCGTGCATCTCTCCGACCAGATCGGCTGGAAG
>JANOZA010000012.1:0-10921 GCA_031429155.1 Verrucomicrobiota bacterium
TCGCATCCCTTCCACTTTATGACTGACTGGCAACAATACTACGCCTCCGGCAACACTCCATGGGACCGCGGTGGTCCCGCGCCGCCGCTTCTGCAATGGCTGGAGACTCACCGCCTCCATGGCCGCGTGCTCGTGCCCGGATGTGGCACAGGGCACGACCTTGTCGCTCTCGCCGGCAGTGGCGCGGCGCAAATCACCGGACTCGACATCGCACCCGGCGGTGTGGCCGCAGCGACTGAGAGAACCGCCGCGCTGCCGCAGGTATCCGTCATGGGGGGAGACCTCTTTGCATTCGCCCACGAACAGGGAGCAGGGCAGTTCGACTGGGTGTTCGAGCACACCTGCTTTTGCGCCATCCCGCGCGAGCGCCGCGACGACTACGTCAGTGCCGTCGCATCAGCATTGAAGCCCGGCGGCAGTCTGCTGGCGATTTTCTATCTGCATCCGTGGGATGCCGGCGAAGACCAGGAGCAGGGGCCGCCGTTCAGAAGTGAAGTCAGCGAGTTGGACCAGCGCTTCGGCGCTTCCTTCACGCTCGTGGAATCTTACGTGCCGTCAGCAAGTCACCCTGGCCGCGAAGGAAAGGAACTAGTCCGGCTGCTGCGCCGGCTCTAAACAAATCCTGGCAGCCGGAGCTTGCGGGGCCGCAGGGTATCCCCCATGGTCGCCCCACCTTCAGCCATGACGACTGCCACCGCTGTTTCCGAATCCCCACCTGTCACGAAGGCGGCGCTCCGTGATTTTTCCGACTGGCTAAGCCCCATGCTGGTGAAGGAACTGCGCCAGGGACTGAAGTCGCCCGTGTTCACCTGGGGGCTCATCGCCATGCAGATGGCACTGGCCATCATGGCGCTGGTGGCGATGGATAGCGGCAACGACCGCGACGCCAATAGGTTCTTCTGGTGGTCAGTGGCTGGCGTCGTCTGCGTGCTGCTGCCGATGCGGGTGGCCAATGCGCTGCGCGACGAAATGGGCGGCAACACCCTCGACACTCTGGTGCTCACCCGGCTCTCGGCATGGCGGATCACGCTGGGAAAATGGCTGGCCACCAGCGCGCTCCAGTTGCTCGTGGCCATGACGGTGCTGCCCTACCTCATCATGCGCTACTTCGCCGGCGGCGTGAACATGCCGATGGAACTGGCGTGGCTGGGAATTTACGTCGTTTTCGGGCTGCTCGTCACGGCCGTGATGCTCGGGTTGTCGTGGTTCCGCTATTTCCTCGTCCGCGCGGTGCTGATGCTGGGGGTGATCTTTGGCGCGATGGGTTTCTGCGGCGGCACGATTAGCGTGATCTCCCGGGCCAATGACTACGGGCTCGACGTGTTCTATCGCGAACTCGGCTGGCCCGGGATCATCTGCCTGCTGACGGGAGTGGTGTGGGTGGCGTTCTTTTTTCTAGACCTCGGTGCCGCCCAGATCGCGCCGCGGGCGGAGAACCGCGCCACGCGGCGGCGCTTGGCGGCACTGGCAGTGTTTGTGACGGTGAGCGTCTGCTGCTTTTGCTTCAAAGATGACGAGGCCGGGGTGGCTCTCTCCATGATGTTGCTGGTGGCGATGACGCTGCCCTGCATTCAGGCAATCTGCGAGTTGCCGGCAAATTACGCGCCGGTGCTCCAGCCGTTCGTGAAACGCGGAACGGCTGGCCGGCTGGCCGGGCGGTTCCTGTATCCAGGCTGGCACACGGGGCTCTGCTTCGTCTTGCTGGTATCAGTGACAGGACTGGCGCTGTTCACCTGGCATTATTATCAAATGAGGGTGCGGTGGGGTTCTACGGGTTTGTATGATCGCATGGAGTACTTTCTGACACTGATGCTCTCAGCCTCAGCCGGAGTAGTTGGAGCGATGATCCTGCCGCTGGTGATCTGGCGGCTCTTCCGGCGGATGGAACAGTGGAATTTCTGGCGCTGGATGACGGTGCTGCTCGCAGCCATCGTTTTCCACATGCTGGTGATGATCGCCGCATGGCGCATGGACAGCCAGGGGCTCAACAGGGTGAATCATGCACTCCCCACAGCGGGCCTGCTGGTGGATGCAGAGGCAGACATGGAGGCGAGCAGCAACTGGCGCGGCCGCAACGAACTGAGGAACCAATACAACTACTGGGAAGAGCGGCAGCGCGAAGAACACCAGATCGCGCAGATCCTCTGCGTCGTCTCGCTCTGTTCGCTGGCAGTGTGGCTGGGAGCTGCGCTCTGGCTGGCTGCAAAGGAAATGCGTGTCACCCGGAGCGCAGAGAGTGAGCTTGCCGCTGAATTGAAGCGGGCCCGGGAGGCGTGAGTTCTTGTTCCTCTTCATGCCCGGACGCAAAACACCCGGCAAAGTTTCCTTCGCCGGGTGCTGCGTGACTGTTCTGCTGAGCGGCTATTTGACGGCTGCCGTGGTGGCGGGAGCCGTGCCTGCGGCGAGTTCAGCGGCCTGCTTTTTGGCGGCCTCGCCTTCAGCGATCACCTTGCCTTCAGCGTCCACGAGCTTGTAGTTCGGGATGCCTTTGGGGGAGAGCGGCGCGAGAGCCTTGATCTTGTCGGCCTTCTCGGAAGGGACAGCCGGGAAGGCCATCCCACTGTCTCCCATAAACTTTTTCATGTCGGCCTCTTCCTGGTCGCAACTGATGTGGACGAGTTCGACATTCGTGGCCTTGGCGATCTTTTCATTGTAAAACTCCACCAACTGTGGAGCACCTGCTTTGCAAGGGCCTCACCAGGATGCTCCCCAATAGAGCAGGTAATACTCCGGTGCCTTGGTGGCGAAGATGTCGTGTTTCTTGAAGCTCTTGCCTTCGAGTTTGACGGTCTTGCCGGCGAACCCTGCGCCCAGCGCGCTGGTCTTGAGTTTGGCGGCCGCGCCCTTGGACTTTTCGGCAGCGGCGAGTTTCTCCTGCTCGGCGGTCACGAAATCACGGTCGGCCTGGGAGAGTTTGGTCTCAGGAACGGCCATGGTCTTGCCGTCCTTGCGTTTGATGGTGACGGAACCTTTTGCCGCAGATACCAGCTCTCCCTCGAAGGTCTTACTGGCGTCATCGGCACTGGTCCACGTCCGTATTTCAGCGAATGCCCCCGTGGCCAAAGCCAGGAGGAGTGCAGTGATTGGGATGGTTTTCATAGTTTGATGGTGGAGGCAAGGTAAGGCCACGATCTGTGAGGGCAAGTCCGCATCGCAGTAGCCCCGGACGAGGCGAAAAAGGCACGGCCCCCTTCGATCAGGACGGCACTGTCACGCGCTCAAACGCGCTTCGCCCATGCGGCAGCCGCACGGATCTGCGGGAGTTCGGCTTTCACCCCGGCTCGGATGCGGGCGTGGAGTTTCCGGTAGTCGTTGAGGACACGCAGGGCGTCCTCGCCCATTTCGTTGCCGGCGAACAGCTCGGGAGTGGATGCAGAGAAGTTCAGTCCGAGCTGGATTTCTTTTCCCTGCGCCTCGCCTCCCAGATCGAAGTTGGTCAGCAGCAGCCGGTGGCGCGGCCTTGCAGTGGCACCGCAGGAATCGAGAAACCAGGTGGGCGAATCGCTGGAGTCAGCATGGAGGAGTTGCAGCAGCTTCTTCTCCACGTGCCACAGATCCAGGAGAGACTGCTCCGACACCGCAAGCCTGCGCAAATACACCACGGTCCTTAGGAAGGCGAGATACGCCTCCGAATAACCGGCGCCAACGAACGATTGGAGGGCGAAGCGCGATTGCAGCCGGCACACATCCACCGTGGAGCGGTTCAGCGATTTGGCCATCTCATTAAGCGTGTGCATGCGGCAATAACGATCGCTTCCCCAGGTCATCCACGGCAATTTTCGGATCCTGCGGAATGATAATCGTTATCGCAGCAGAGTACTTACTGGTTGAATTTGACCATGGGTCATGCACCTGACAGGCGCTCCCAGCCCCATTTCAAACCATGAAGAAACCCCTGCTCTCATCCGCCCTCTGCCTTGCCCTCGGCGCCCTCGCCTTTGTTCCCTCAACGCTGACTGCACAAACGACCCCGAAGAAGCCGGCGAAGGCTGCGCCTAAGGCTCCGGCGGTGAAGAAAACTGATGCCAAAACGCTTATCCAGCGGCTCAGGACCTCCACAGCCGCCCTCACGATCGCGGTGAAGAAGACGGCCGACCCCAAGCTGCTCAAGACAAAGCAGGCAGTCCCGTTTCTCTCCGGCCTCAAGGACACCTCGAAGAGCGCTGGCGAACTCAGCACGGCACTAAGCAAGAAGGACCCTTCCTTTTACCAGAAACTGAATGCCACGGGCGCCGCCATCGCACAGATGCAGGGGGGAGCGCAGCTTCTGCGCATCAATGACAGAAAGATCATCGGCCCCCTCCGCTCAGTAGCCATCACTTTCTCTGAACTGCGCGCCCACTCGGGGTCCATCGCCTCGAACAAAGCCAAAGGCGGCAAGCCCGCCGCTACCGATCTCGCCGCCGCCAAAAAGCTCCAGAAGCAGGCCGCCGGGTTCCGCGGCAAACTCGGTGCCATGCACGCCAAAGCCAAAGCGACCAAAAATGCACGGCTTCTCCAGCAGTGCGATGACCTGATGATTCTCTGCGCGGAACTCGAGCACTGGAAGGGCTTCTCGGATGCCATCGGTCTGGCAAGATTCTTCGCCAGTGTGGAGTTCATGGCATGGCAGTGGGAATCTTTTGGCTCCTGCTGCGAGCACTGGTATCCAGCCGTCTACGCTTCGTGGCAGACCTGTGACACGGAATTCGAGACCTGGGAAATGCGCGAGGAAACCGTGGAGTCGTGGTCATGGTCCGAGGAATCCTTCACGGTCGTGGACTCGACTGAGGAATATCACATCGGAGAAGTGGATGAAACTGAGGTGACCGAGGCGGAGGAGTGGACCGGGAGCTACGACGAAGCCGAGGCCACGGAGTCCTTCAGCGAAGAGGAGCTCGCCGAGGAATCCACAGATGAAGATACCGACGACGAGACAGTCTTCGAAATGGAGGAGGACGAAGACGGCGATGGCCTCAGCGATGCCCAGGACAGTGATGACGACGGCGATGGCATCGCTGATGCCAAAGACAATGACGACAACGGCGACGGCGTTGCCGACGATGACGAGGATGGTGACGGCACCCCCGATGAGGCGGATATGGACGACGACGGCGACGGCACTCCAGATGCAGAGGACACTGACGACGATGGCGATGGAGTGGAAGACGCGGAGGAGGAAATGGTGGAGGAAGAGCCCGCCGATGAGTCGGAGGACAGCGGCGATGACGCGGGCGGCGGCGATGACTCCGGAGACGACGGCAACTAAACTGCGGCAGGGACGCAGCGGCGCCCTGCGGACCTCCCTACAAAAATGAAACTGCTTTCCCTGGCTTCTCTTCTTCTGTCCGTTTCACTCGCCCGGGCGGTGATCACCTCCGTTTCCCAATTGGAGGATGTTCCGCAAGAGGCTGCCTGTTATGAAAGCATCCAGAGTCTGGTCGAACGCTGGGGCGTAGTTGATGAACGGGAGCTAAATCTTGCCGCCGCCGATGCCGGCAAGGATCCGGGAAAAACTCCGCCATCCTACTTCCCGGATGCTCCCCTGACCAACCGCCAGTTGGCCGCCGTCCTTTACCGGATGCTCGAAATGGTCGGCCCCTACGAGAAGGGCGCCTCCGGTTCGGTGGAGAGTTCGATCGCCGCCTCCGCGAAGGGGGGCAGGATTCCGGCAAAAACCGCTGCTTCACTGCGGGAGGAATATCGCAAGGACGTCGAAGCCTGCCTTCGCCTGCAAAACAAGGCATGGACCAAGCCCGTGTCTGGCGTGAAGGGACTGGAGGCCGCTGCTGAGGAATACGAAGCCATGCAGGCGCTGCTCGAAAAGTATGGCGTCGGAGGTGCACTCCTCAACGCCGATGGTTCCTACACCGGCACCAAAAAAGTCACCGAAAAAGCGCTGACCGACTTCCTGACTCATGTCTTCAAATTTACTCCGGACCGTGACGCCGCCGGAACGCTGACTATCGGGATGGTGGAGCTCAACCCTTCAGCCAAAACCGTGAGCCGCGGAAAAGCGGCCTGCCTGCTCGAAAGCAGCCTCTCCGCGTTTGAGGACTCGCTCGGCGCAGCCAATGCTGCGGCAGACAAACGCCTCACGGCAGCGCAAAAGCCCGGTGCCGCGCCAAAGCCCGTCCCGGCAGCACCGCCGGCGACATTGAACCTGCAGCAGATCATCAGCGGCATGAATGCCCCGAAGTTGAAATACAAGACGGGTGCCGGTGAGTTGGTCCCTGAGAGCAGCGACAGTCTCGTTGAGATCGCCGCGTACATGAAACGACTGCCCGCCGGAGCCGTGGTGGAAATCGGCGTGCATACCGACAGCAACGGCAACGAGGACTCCAATGTAAAGCTCACTCAGACCCGCGCTGATGCCGTGAAGGCCGCCCTCACAAAGCTCGGTGTGCCCGCGAAAAGCCTCACCGCGAAGGGCTATGGCAGCGCCAAACCGCTCGCGGGGAACGACACCGGCGAAGGCCGGGTCATAAACCGCCGGACGGAGTTCAGCGTGCGGACCAAGTGAGCAAGCCCGGGCGCGCAGGCGCCGTTGGGATTTGACTGGCGATCGGACTGTCGGCGGGTTATGGGTGGGCCTATGCCTGACCGATTCTCATTTGGACAACCGCAGTTGAGCGTATCCGGCGCCCGCCCCTCCGCCCGGCGCAGTGACGATTCACCCTTCCGCATTCTCCTCCTGGGCGACTTCTCCGGACGCGAAAGCCGCGGCGTCACGGAATCGATGCAGGGCCGGAAACCCCGCCCGGTGGATCTCGATACGCTCGACGCCACCCTTGCCAGGATCGCCCCGCGCCTGGATTTGGAACTCCCCCGCGGCGAGAAAATCAGTCTCCAGTTTGCCAGGCTCGCCGACTTCCACCCCGACCGCATTTGGGAACAGAACGCCTTCTTCGCGCCTCATCGCGAGATGCGCGACGGGCTGACCAATCCGGCGACCTTCGCGGCGTTGATGGCCGGGACCGCGCCGCAAGCTCCCGCCGAGCCGTCCGCACCACAGTCCGCCAGCGATCTTTGGGAATCCCTCCTCGGCGGTCAGCCGGCCCCAAAGGCACCATCCGCATCGCCCGCGACGGCGGCAGAGGCGATGATCAAAAAGACCGTCGCCCCCCACGTCGTCTCCGGCCCCGATCCGCGGCAGGCAGAAAGCCTCGCGGCCTTCGATGCCGCCGTTAGTGGTCAGATGCGGGCGCTCCTTCACCATCCCCACTTTCAGGCACTCGAGGCCGCATGGCGCGGCGTGGATTTCCTCCTGCGAAACGTGGACACTGACGAATCCATGGAAGTCTGTCTGCTCGACGTCTCGCGCGCGGAACTCGCGGCTGATCTGCGGTCGTCAAATGACCTGGCCGCCAGCGCCCTGTGCGAAATCATCGCGGAACAACCCGTGGGAGCGAAACCCTGGACCGTCGTCGCCGGGCTTTTCGCCTTTCAGCCTAACGATGACGATGCGGACCTCCTCGCGCGCCTTGCGAAGATCGCCGCCGCAGCCGGAGTGCCATTCATCGCCGGAGCCGGCCCGCAGTTTTTGGAACTAGCCCAGGCGCACACCAGCGGGGACGAAGCCGCCGACGCATGGCAGTGGCTGCGGAGTCTCCCGGAGGCCCGTCATGCCGGGCTCGTCGCGCCGCGCTTCCTGCTGCGGCTTCCCTATGGCCGGAGCACGGATCCGACAGATCACTTTCCATTCGAGGAAATGCCGCCAGCGGCGAAGCACGACGCGCTGCTCTGGGGAAACCCCGCGCTCGTCGCCGCCCTGTTGCTGGCCAACACCTGGCGTGACGAAGGCTGGGGATTCTCCCCGCCGGTCAACGCTGAAGTCACCGGCCTGCCGGTCCACATCTTCACCGATTCCGGCGAAAAGAAGCTGACCCCCTGCGGCGAAATCCTCCTGACCGATCGCGCCGCCGACAACCTCCTCGCCATCGGAGTCATGCCCCTCGCCTCCGTCCGCGACCGTGACGCCGTCCGCCTCCTCCGCTTCCAATCCATCGCCCGGCCCCCCGCCGCGCTGGCGGGACTCTGACGGCCAGCCGGCGGGGCTATTGCGGTGACGCTGTTTGCACTCCTTGAGCAAAGGCGCAGCCAAGATGTGCTCGGCGGCGGGCTCCCTCAGGCTCCTCCAGTCCGACGGTACTTTTGCTGGCTGCTGCTTGGCTTGTCGGGCAGCGTTCGTTCGATCACGCCCGCATCCAGCGCCGGTTGCAGGTAGTTTTTGCGGAAGGTGGGCCGGTGGGAAAGACCCAGTTTTATCATACACGCCAGCGCGGTGAGCGGCCCCCTAGCCAGACACTTGAGCAGCGCTTTGACCTGGTCGCTGACTTGATCGCCCACCTGGTCGGTGACTGCGGCATCATGCAGGGCTTTGAGCAGGGCGGTAAGCATGAACTCAATGAAAGCGGAAGACTGCCCCGCCTTGTCGGATGCTGCCAGCACTGCGTAATACTCCGCCTGCCGTTAGCCGATAAGTGTCTCGACCGGCAAGCAGCAGCCACGGCAGGTAGGGCTTCATGGTGATTGAAATCAGAGCCTGAGCCGACTAAGCTATCCCCGTCATGACAAAGACTCGTCCCATCCACCTGCCCGGAGATTTGCTGAACGCCGCACTCAAAGTGCCGGATTTTCAGGCGAAACTGGAACAGTTCGCCCGCACGGAGGTGGCCCTGCACCGCTTCCGCAAAGCGCGTTACCAGCCAGGAACCCTGCGCATCCTTGCAAAGGCAAAGCAGGCCGCTGCCGGAACCACCGTGAGTGCAAAGGACCGCCCCGCCAAAGTGGAAGAGTTCTTCCATCTCTGCGACACCATGCTTCCGAAACGCCGCTGAGATGTTTCGTGCGGTTCTCGACACCAACACCGTAGTCTCGGGAACTTTGCGCCCGGGTCCGCAAAGCCCGCACCGGCATGTGCTCCGCCTTGCTCTCCGGGGCTGCTTCCAATGGTTGATCTCCGACGACATCCTCCTCGAATACATCGAAAAACTCGCGGAACTGGGCGTGCCCGAAGCCAAACTGCAGCAATTCACTGAACAACTGCTCCGCCTCGCCGAGCCGGTATCCATCCGCTCCTTCCACTTCCGCCACTATCCCGTGGACCCTGACGACATCGCGTTTCTCCTCGCCGCCGTGAACGGCCTCGCAACTCATCTGGTCACGCGGGACCGCCACCTGCGCGACATTGCCCACTTTTACCAGGAGTTCACCACCTGCTCTGCGCAGGAGTTTCTGGACATACTCAAAAGTGAGGGCTTTGACCCGCAGCACGACGGCAACTGATCCACCCCGGCCCTGCCGTCATTCAGGGCATTTCCGGGCACCACCACCCGTCGCGACTGTGACATCCCATCTTGAGTGTCCTTGAATTACGGCCAGAGATGCCCCGCGTGATCTACCTCGACCACAATGCCACCACCCCCGTCCTGCCGGAAGTCCGCGAGGCCATGCTCCCGTTCCTCGGCGACGAATGGGGCAATCCCTCCAGCAGCTACCGATTCGGCGCGAAGCTGAAGTCCGTCATCGAATCCGCCCGCGAGAGCGTTGCCGAACTCCTTGGCGCGACCAGTCCGCGCGAGATTCTCTTCACTGCCAGCGGCACGGAATCCAACAACACCGCCCTCCACGCCGCCGTGCTCTCCCAGCCGGGGAAGCGCCACGTCATCACCTCGCAGGTCGAGCATTCCTCCGTCCTCACCTGCTGCCGCTACCTGGAAAAGCACCACGGCTGCCGCGTCACCTATTTGCCCGTGGACCGCGACGGCCTGCTCTCCCTCACCGATCTGGAAAACGCCTTCACCGACGACACCGCCGTCGTTTCCCTCATGTGGGCCAACAACGAAACCGGAGTGCTCTTCCCCGTCGAGGAAATCGCCGCGCTCTGCCGCAGCCGAGGCATTCTCTACCACTGCGATGCCGTCCAGGCCGCCGGCAAACTCCCCATCAATCTCCGCACCCTCCCCTGCGATTACCTTTCCCTCACCGGCCATAAGATCGGAGCCACCAAAGGCATCGGCGCACTCTACGTGCATCGCAAAGCGCCCTTCGTCCCGCTCCTTCACGGCGGCCATCAGGAACGCTCCCGCCGCGGCGGCACCGAGAACGTCGCCGCCATCGCCGGACTCGGCACCGCTGCCAACATCTCGCTCAAGAAGCTCCCTGTTTACGACAAAACTATCCGCCCTCTGCGCGATGCCCTGGAATCCGGCATCCTCGCCGCCATCCCCGGCAGTGAAGTCAATGGCCACGCCACGCTACGCCTCGCCAATACCACGAACCTCCACTTCCCCGGCATCGAATCCGAAGCCCTCCTGCTCCTCCTCGATCAGGCCGGCATCTGCGCCAGCAGCGGCTCCGCCTGTCTCGCCGACAGCCCCGATCCCTCCCACGTCATCGCCGCCATGAAACCCGGCGACGCCGCGCGGCAGTCGGTCCGGTTCTCGCTCGGCCCCGACAACACCGCGGATCAAATCACCCCAGTTATCACCGCTTTGCGGACCGCGACCGACTCCCTGAAATCCATGCGATGAAACTCCCGCCCGACAGCATCGTCGCACCCGAGAAGCTTTCCGGTTACCTGCTGATCTTCCGTGCGGACGATGACAAATCCCGTTTCCTCGCGCTCGCCGGCTATACCCTGGCGGACGCCTCCCGCCTCGAGCGCGATATGCGGGAGCAGCTTCTCCCGCTGGAGGCTGAACCCATTGACCTGACTCCTCATGGCCAGAAATATCTCATCCGCGGCCCCCTGCGCGGCCCCAATGGCCGGAGCTTGCGCGTTGTCTCTATTTGGATGACACTGCGCGGCACCGGCACCACCAAATTCGTTACCCTCTACCCGGACAGAAAATGAAATTCCCTCTCTTCAGCCGCATCGTCCTCGCCACCGACATTCCCGCGGAGAATCTGCGCCGTGGCGATTTGGCCACTGTTGTTG
>JANOZA010000013.1:0-13697 GCA_031429155.1 Verrucomicrobiota bacterium
CAGAGCACATGGTCGCTGCAATTGCCCGTCTCCGCCGGCTTGAACACCTACACGCTTATTCCCTACGACAGCAGCGGCGTGCAACTCACCAACAACGCCACCAACACCGGCACGCCGATGAGCGCCACGGTCACGGTCACCGGCACCGGCGGCATCTTCCCCGCCGGTCCGGGCAATCTCATCGCCAGCGAGATTCACTTCAATCCGCCCGGCAGCGGCGACACTACGGAGTTCATCGAACTGCTCAACATCACCGGGGCCACGCTCGACCTCGGCTTCTGCCACTTCGATGAAGAACTCAGCCAGGGCATCGCCTACACCTTCGCCGCCGGCACGCTCGTGCCGCCGGGCGGACGCATCCTCGTGGTGCGCGACCGCACCGCCTTCATGGCCGCCTACCCCGGGGCCGGCCCGCTCGCGGCCGGCGTCTTCACCGGCGCGCTCGACAACAGCGGCGAGTCCCTCGTGCTCTACTCCGCCGCCGGCCAGGTCATCTTCCGCTTCGACTTCAACGACAACATCAACGCCACCGACGGCGGCGGCCGCAGCCTCGTCCGTGTCATCGGCAACACTCCGAATCCCGCCGACTACACCTGGCGCGCCAGCATGACCGACGGCGGCAATCCCGGCACCACCGACGCGCTCGTCTTCACCGGCGATCCGCTCGCCGATCTCGATGCCGACCTCCACAGCCGGCTCATCGAATACGCCACCGGCACCAGCGACACCGTCTTCAATCCCACGACCGACTTCCTCGTCCCCAACGGAACCCTGCCACCCCTCTGGACCGCGCTGCCCAACGCGGACAGCGCCATCGTTACGCTGGAAAGCTCCGACGACCTCACTGCCTGGACCACCGCCGCCAGCCCGTGGCGCCGCTACTGGCGACTGAAGGTGACGCTGCGGTGATATTACGGCCCGAATGGCCTCGACCATTGGCCATTCAGATCAATGCCCGGCGCCCTCGTGCTCTTTGATGTATTCCTGTTTCAGGCCGAGCGACTCCGGGGCGTGAAGGACGAGCATCTTGAGACGGACGTCGGCGGGGACCGTGGACCGCGTGGCCTTTGAAATGACGATCATCAGCCCGAGTGCCAGCGGCAGCCCCCAAATGGCGGGCTGCTCGGCGAGGGTGCGGGCCAGCGGGTGGAGTGCATACCAGGCTTTGAGGCTATCCGCACCCCAGGCGTCGGCGAACATAGTGGTCACGATAGCGGCGAGGCTGAGTGATCCGCCGACCAGCATTCCGATGGATGCGCCCTTCATAGTGATACCGCGCCACCAGGTGCTGAGAAAGAGCAGCGGGAAGTAACTCGTCGCCGCGATGGCGAAGGCCCATCCGACCAGCTTGTTGATCTCAAATTCCTTCACGGCCAGCCCCAAAAGAATCGCCGCGCCGCCGCAGATGAAGGCGCAGACTTTGAACATCTTCATGCGCTGCTCCGCCGTGCTCTTTGGCCGCAGAATGCGTCCGTAAATGTCATGCGCCAGCGCACCGGTGATGCTGACGAGCAATCCGCTGAACGTGCTCATAAACGCCGCGAACGCTCCGGCACAGGTCACGCCGCTGAGAACGCTGCCGAGTGTGCCGCCGAGTTTCAGCGGCATGTTCAATACGCTGCCGTCGGTGCCCTTCACGCCTGTCGCGCCGTTGTAGAGTTCAGGCATGAGGTTTCGGCCCAGCACGCCGAAGATGGGCGGGAAGAGGTAGAAGACACCGATGAGGATCATCACCCACATCGTCGTCCGCTTCGCAGCCACGCCGTCGGGATTCGTGTAGAAGCGCACCAGGATGTGCGGCAGTCCGGCGGTGCCGCAGAGCAGCGCGATGATCAGCGAATAGGTGTAGAGCAGCGCGTAGGGCTTCGTGTCTTCTATTTTCACGCCCGCAGCGATAGCGGTCGTGGCGGGCTTGGACGTCATGGGGCCGAAGGGAGAAATCCAGACTTCGTCTTTGGGCACGCTGATCTTCTTCGCCGGGTCATTCGCCGGCAGAGCCGCCCGTTCCACTCCGGCGTCTGTCGCCGCCTGCGTCATCGTGATACCGGCTTTGGCATCCGCGGGCGAGAGATTCGCATCAAGATGCTTTCCGTAGCCGCCGTACACCGACAGCAGCACAAACACCGGCACCGTGATGGCGAACAATTTCAGCCAGTACTGGAACGCCTGCACCAGGGTGATCCCCTTCATGCCGCCGAGCGCCACGTTTACTGTGATGACCGCGCCGACCAGCGCCACACCTACCCAGTAGTCGAGCGCCGGGATGATGTACGACAGCGCGGTGCCCGCGCCCTTCATCTGCGGCATGGTGTAGAAGAACCCGATGAAGAGCACAAACGTCACCGAAATCTTGCGGAAGAGCGGCGAGTCGAAACGACCCTCGGCGAAGTCAGGAATCGTATAAGCCCCGAACCTCCGCAGCGGTCCGGCGATGAAGAGCAGCAGGAACAAATAGCCGCACGCGTAACAGACCGGATACCACAGCGCATCGTAGCCGCTGCTCATCACCATGCCTGCGATGCCCATGAAGCTCGCGGCACTCAGATACTCGCCGGAAATGGCCGACGCATTCCAGCCCACGCTCACCGATCGGCCGGCGACGAAGAAGTCGGAAGCCGTCTTCGCCTTCCGCGCCGCCCAGAATCCCATCCAGACGGTGGCAATGACGGTCACCGCCGAGAAGGCAATGACCCAGTAGTTCAGTTCGGCAGCAGCGAAGAGTGCGTGAAATGGCATAAGAAAAAATGGGGTGTGCGGTTCTCCGTCCTCGGTTCTCAGTTGCCGGATCGCTTCTTGTTCTCCGCTACCGCCAGCGCGGCCTCCTCGCGCTCCATTCGCAGCGACTTCTTTATGAAGACCCCGCTGATTACCCACACGAACGGAAACATCAGCACACCAAGAACCAGCCACGTCAGCGTGAAGCCTCCAACCCTGGTTGCCATCAAGTCAGGGTAGAAGTAATTCAGCAGGGGCAGTCCGAAGAGCACAATCATGAAGCCAGCCGCACACGCGATGGAGAGCCGCAACTGTCGGCGCATGAGGAGGTGAAGAAATTCCTCGCTGTGAATGAAGTCTTTGTGTTCTGGAAGTGGATCGTGCATGGCGCGCGCATATAGCAGCGCACGCGAAAGAATGGCGAGAGAAAAATGCCGGCATCCCGCACTCCGTGGGAAAATTCGACCGAACCCTTGAGAAGAGTGGGCGCGCCATGGGGAGAACATCCCCGGCCACCCATCGTCGCCAGCAATCTCCGCGCCTGGAAAATCAATAGACGGCAGCAGGGGCATCACCTGTAGCGATGGCACGCGGAGAAACCCCGCATGACTGCCATGCCAATACTCGTCCTGCTCTTCATCGCCCTCGTGATTTATATGCTCATCATGCCCGCAGTCGCTTCTTCGCGGGCGAACGAGGCCCTGAATCAACTGCAAGCCCTACGTCAGGAAATGCAGCGGCTGCGACTGCTCGTCGTTACGAATGCCGCTCCGGCACCAAAACCGGAAACCGACCCGGAATCGGAGGTCATCACCTCAACCTGGGAAAAGCCGAACCCGGCGCACGAAGCCTCCGCACCGTCACTACCGGCGAGGCGCGCCCCTCTGCCAGAGAAACCTGCTTCCTTGACGGTGAAGCCTGCTCCTCAGCCGGCACCAATGCCACCTCCGCCGCCAGTCGCTGCAACAGAGAAGCCGCTGGTGAAAACTACGGAGCCAACGTTTTCACTGGAGCAGTTCATGGGCGTGAAACTGTTCGCGTGGGTCGGCGGGCTGGCGCTGTTCATCGGGATCGTGCTGTTCGTGAAATATGCGTTCGAGCACGATCTCATTCCCGCCGGCGCGCGGGTCGCCATTGGGTTCGCGACCGGTCTTGGTCTTACCATCGCAGGGTTGCTGCTGCGGAACAACAAACGCTACGCCGAACTTTCACACACACTCTGCGCCACGGGTGTCCTGACGCTCTATGGCGTGAGCTACGCCGGCCAGACGCTCTACGGACTCTACGGCCAATCGGTGACGTTCGGCCTCATGGCGACGATCACCGCAGGTGCTTTCCTGCTGGCGGTGAGGATGCACGCACAGGTGGTGGCGGTGCTGGGAATGCTCGGCGGATTTCTCGCGCCGCTGCTTCTCTTCAATGGCCGCGATGAACCGCTGGCGCTCTTCACCTGCATCGCCCTGCTGGATGCGGGCATGCTGGCCGTCGTCCGCCGCACGTCGTGGGATCACCTCACGCCCCTCGCCGCAGGCGGCACGGGTCTCTGGATTTTGTTTTGGCTCGGGGAGTTCTTTGGAAGTTCAGGCTACGCCCACGGCACAGCGACCTATATACCCGCTGCGGTGCTGCTTTTCTTCCCGCTGCTGTTCGGGGCGGCAGGCTGGTTTAAGAAGCAGTCAGCGCCCGTAATTCTGGCTTCGGCTGGAGGCCTGTCGTTCATGGCACTGCTGCTCTGCCTCGCTGCCGTGGCCGTCCCCTCCATAGCCGGGCGTCCGTGGCTGCTCTTTGGCTTTGTGTTTGTGCAGCACCTCCTGACAGCCGCCTGTGCATGGCGCGTGTCAAAACTTTTCCCGCTCACCACCGCAGCGGGCAGCACCGTCTTTCTCCTTCTCGCGGCGTGGTCGCTTACCTCGCTCACGCCCGCGCTGCTGCCGCAGGCGCTAGTGCTCTACATAATCTTCGGCGTGATCCAGGCCGCGCTGCCTGTTCTCTGGCACCGGCTACGCAAGGATGGAGAGACCCTGCCGGAGGCAGCGCTGTGGATGCCGCTGCTGGTGATGACTCTTCTAATGCTCGGCATCATGCGCGTGCCGGAAGCCTCGACAGGCATCTGGATCACCGTGCTGATGATGAATATCTCCATGCTCTCCCTTGGGGCTGCTGCGCGCAAAGCCTGGCCGGTGCTGGCGTCCTTCGGCCTCACCATGCTCACGATTCTGATTTGGCTGATCTCAGTGCTGAACCGCGCCGATCTGCGCGCAGTATCCGCAGGCGAATTCCTCACCGTTTTGCCTCTCTCCGCCGTGCTGATGACCGGCGGTGGCCTGTGGCTGAGGAAGCGACTCTCTCCGGAAACCAATGAGAACGACTCCGAGTTCGCGACATGGTTGCCGGCGGCAATGACTTTCCCTCTGCTGATCCTGGCGTGCCTTAAGCTCCCATCCGTTCCATTCACTGCCTTCTCCGCCGTGACGCTAGGGTTGGCGGCGCTGCTGCTGTTCGTCGCTGCGAGGGTAAAGCAATGGATCCTGTTCCCGATCTCGCTTGCCGCAGCCTACGCTGTAGAAGCGGTGCTTTTCTTCAAAACCGGCCAAAGCGTTGCGAAGGAAACCCAACTACTCTGGCACCTCGCCACATGGGGTCTGTTCCTCGCGTGGCCATTCTGCATGAGTCGGCATACCCGCAGCCATGCGCTGCCATGGATCACCGCAGTTCTAGCCGGAGTTCTTGAATTCCTGTTTATCTACCCGCTGGCGCGGAAACTCTGGCCGGACCTTGCGCCGGGACTCATTCCTGCTCTCTGCTCGATCCCGATTCTGATCGGGCTGCTGCTCGTGTATCGCGATAAACAGACCGCGCCGGCAGTGCGCCGTTCGCAACTCGCGTGGTTCGGCGGCGCGGCGCTGCTGTTTCTCACTGCCGTGATCCCCATCCAGTGGGAGCGGCAATGGCTGACACTCGGCTGGGCACTGGAAGGTGCGGCGCTGTGCTGGCTTTTCCGCCGCGTGCCGCATGAAGGACTCCGCCTCACGGGGGTAGCGCTGCTGTTCACGGCCTTTGTGCGACTGGTGCTCAATCAGCGAGTCCTCGTTTTTGCGGACACAGGAATGCCACTGTGGAACTGGCAGCTTTACACCTACGGCATCGCCATCGCCGCGCACGTTGCTGCGGTGCGCTTCCTCGCACCGCCGAGGGACAGGATCGAAGACTTTCCCGTGCGCAGTGTGATCCAGGGACAGGCCGGGGTGCTGCTCTTCGTGTTGATGAACCTGGAGATCGCCGACTTCTTCACACCGACCGGTTCGGCGTATGTTTCCGTGCAGTTTGCGGGAGAATTCGCGCAAGCCATGACCGTTACCATCGCATGGTCCCTGCATGCACTCGCCCTCATCTCATGGGGCCTGTGGAAGCGATCCCGTGAGGCGCGCTGGGCTGGCGTGGGGCTGATGGGCATCAGCCTGCTGAAGCTGTTCATCTTCGACCTCGCCGGGATCGGCAGCCTGTATCGCATCGCGGTGATGATCATCGTCGCCCTCATCGCGCTGGCGGTATCGTTTCTCTACCAGCGCTTCGCCGTTCGGATTATGCAGGAGCCAGAAAGCTAGAACGGCAGATCGTCCCCGATGATCTGCACTTCAGTCTCCATCTCGATGCCCTGCTGCTCGCGGGCGGTGCGCTGGACGAGGGAGATAAGTTCCAGCACGTCCTTCGCCGTCGCGCCGCCGTCGTTGACGATGAAGTTGCCGTGGACATCCGAGATGACGGCGCCGCCGATGCGCGTGCCTTTAAGACCGAGTTCCTGGACAAGCTTGCCCGCAGGGCAGGTCGCGGGGTTTTTGAAGATGCAGCCAGCACTGGCGGCGATGGGTTGACTGATTTTCCTCTTCTCCAGGCTGAGCGCCAGTTTCTCGTCAATCTCCGCAACCGGCGCGGGAGTGCCCCGGAAGGTGGCGCTGACGCAGATGTGGTCCATGAATTCCGGCACACTGCGGTACTTTGCAGTGATCTGCTCCCGCGTTTTCTCGTGAACGTTCCCGGCAACGTCGAGATATCTAACGCTGACGACCTGATCGAATGTCTCGACTCCCATCGCACCGGCGTTCATGCGAATGCCTCCGCCGACACTGCCGGGGATGCCTTCCATCCACTCGAAGCCGCCCAAACCCGCCGCGCGGGCGGCGGACGCGAGGCGTTTGAATTTCACCGCGGCTCCGGCGCTGATGGTGTCGCCCTCCACTTTCACTTCATCGAACTCGCCACCCTCCGGATGAATGACCGCGCCTTTGATGCCGCCGTCGCGGATGAGGAGATTGCTGCCGCGCCCGAGCACGCGCGTGGCGATGCCCCGCTCCCGGCAGTGCGCGATGACGCGGGACAAGCCGGCGACAGTCTGCGGCTCGATCCAGTACTGCGCGGGGCCGCCGAGTTTCATCGTGGTATGGCGCCCCATCGGCTCGTAGAGGCGGACGGCGCTGGCAGGCTCACCGAGCGCGGAGGTGAGGTCTTCGAGTTGCTTGAGATCCGCCGCGAGGCGTGTGCCGATTTCATGCACATTGCCCGCGCCGAGAGTGATGAGAAGATCACCGGGACGAAGGAAGTTACCGACGGGGAGGTGTGCCGTGGCTTTGTCAGGCGTGGAGACGAGTTTGATGCGGTCTCCCTCCACGGCCCGAACTTCCTCCAGGATGGTCTCGCCGGTGATGCCCGGTATCGGCAGTTCGCTGGCTGCATAGATGTCGAGCACAAACAGCGCATCGCACAGCCCGAAGGCTTTGCCGAATTCCTTCCTCAGAAGCTGGGTGCGTGTGAAGCGGTGGGGCTGAAAAACGCAGACGACGCGGCCCTGATTCTTTGAGAATTGCCGGGCCGTTTGGAGAGTGGCGGCGACCTCCGTGGGGTGGTGACCGTAGTCATCCACGACGGTGTAGAAGGCGCTCTGTCGCTTCACATCGAAACGCCGCTTGGCTCCACGGAAGGTGCTCAGCGCCCATGCAATTTTCTCGATGCCGACTCCGAGGTCAGTCGCGAGAGCGATAACGGCCAATGCATTGAGCACATTGTGCCGGCCGGGGATATTGAGAATAACGGTGCCCAGCAATTCCCCGTGACGATGCACAGTGAAACTGGTGCTCTGGCCGAGTTGTTCCACATCACGCGCACTGTAATTGTCCTCTGCATTCCAGCCGTAGCTCACGCAGTCTTCCCGGTCCTGACACAACCCTTTGGCCTCGGGATCAGCCGCGCAGTAGTAGCTGTTGCCGAGCGTTTGATCCAGCAGCCGGCGATAGACAGCTTTGATCTCATCCAGGTTTTTGTAGTGATCGAGGTGCTCCTCCTCTACGTTGAGCAGGATGCTGTGCTGCGGTGAATAGAGCACGAGGGTGCCGTCGCTCTCATCCCCCTCCGCCACGAAATAGTTACCCTCATTGTCCCAGTGTGCATTCGATTCGAGCAGCGGAATCTCCGCGCCGACATAATGACTCGGACGCAGCCCGGCTTCACGCAGGACGTGCGCGCACATGGCGCTCGTAGTCGTCTTCCCGTGCATCCCCGCAATTACGATCCCCTGTTTCCGCGCCATGATGCTGGCCAGCGCTTCCGCGCGCCGGAACAACGGAATACCCGCGGCAGCAGCGGCATCGTAGGCGACATTGCGCCCGGGTTTCACCGCAGACGAATACACGACCGCGCCCGCGCCCGCCGTGCTCTCTGCCGTGTGCGGACAGAAAAACTCGAGGCCTGCTGCCTGGAGCCGCTCGGTCTCGGATGTCGTGCTCTTATCCGATCCGCTGACTTTGTATCCCAGTTCCAAGAGCAGCGCCGCAATGCCGCTCATGCCGCTGCCGGCGACACCGATGAGGTGGATGCGTTTCGTTTTGTCGGAGTCGGCAATGGAGAGGAAGTCGGGCATTGGGAAATATTCAGGAATCAGTGGCCGAGGGCTCTACTGGAATATGAGCGCTGACCACTGAAAACTCGCAGACTCACTTGGGCAGTTTGAATCCCCGACGGATCTGGTCCGCGGGACGCTCGTGACGAATACGGCGCCGGGCCATGCGCAGTGGTTCAGGAATCGCCATGGGGGCGAAAAGAGCACTCACGAAGTAACCCATCCACGCCGTGACGGGCTTATAAGTCATAACATAGTGCGTTTTCCATGCCGAAAGCGCCACGGGCAGGCCATAGGCACCGGCAGCAATAAAGAAGAGCGCCACGATGCCCCATTTCCAGAGAATGCCAAAATGCCGCCGCGACCAAAACAGCCACAGCGCCGGCATCATCCCAAGCGCCAGCCCACACGTAATAACCTGGAGGAATGCCATCAGGAAGGGCACGGACATGTATGCTACTTGTTCCAACATGGGCGGAGGAGTGAAATAAAGCGGCGGATGTCCGGGCGGAGAGCCGAGGTGTCAACGGAAGGGCTGCCACAGGTTTGGAGCTTGCACTTTCAGCACCATTTGTCATCTCAGCAGCAAACCCGCTCTGCTCACCGTGAATTTCACCCGGCTGGAACTTGCCATTATCTGCCTGCTGCTTGCCGCTGTAGTCACCGGAGGTATCGTCCGACTGTGCAGAAAGGGCTGGACAGTCCCTCCAGTTCCCCCATCCATCATTGAACCGGCGGTGCCGCCGTCCTCTTCTCCATGACCAAAGTCCCCTTCGAGCAATCCGTCAGCAAAGCCACATCGCACGACCCGCGCTATGTTGCCGATGCCTACAACTTTCTCAAGGAGTCCCTCGACTACACCATCCGCGCAGCGGTGAAGAGTCGCGGAAAGGAGCCCGGTCATGTCTCAGGACCGGAACTGTGCCGCGGGGTGCGCGACTATGCCATTCAACAGTTTGGTCCCATGGTGCCAACTTTATTTGAAGCGTGGGGCATAAACACTACACGCGACATCGGCGAGATGGTATTCAATCTCATCGCCGCCGGGGCATTCAGCAAAAGCGAGGCTGACCGGCTGGAGGATTTCGAGGGTGTTTTCGACTTCGACGAAGCCTTTGTGAGGCCATTCCAGCCGTCGCAGGGAAAGAACCCCAATGGCCCGCCAAGAGGTCAATCACCCGGTGGAGTCTGAGCCTCCCGCGCCATTCACATCCACAAAACCGCGAGGGCCGAAACGATAATCGCCGCATCGGCAAGAGCGCGGCGGGCTGCGACAGTCGTGCGCTGCCGTGTCAGGTGCAATGCCAGCAGGAATAGCGTGGCCGCACCACAAGCGATGAACAGCGGGCGAGTCCACTGGTCACCAGCAGAATATTCCGTGGCTGCTCCCCCGGCAGCGGAGGCCAGCATCCAGGGGTAGAGTCGCTCCAGAAGCCGATGCTCGATGTCCGCGTGCTCTGTTTCCCAGAGACGGATACCAAGGGAGTTAAGTCCACAAACGAGGCCGAACAGGAGGACCTGACTGTCGAGGACGAGGTGGGGCCAGCGCTCAAGATGGGCGTACGATGCGAGGGCGATGCCCACAGCGAATAGCCAGCCGCCGAGGAACTTGCGTGGCAATACCCACGGAACGACACCTCCGGTTTGCCGCAGGGAGAAAAAGACGACGACGGTGATGAGAAAACCCGCGAAAAGCCCGCGCCACAATTGCGCCCACAGAACTCCCGAAGCGGCACCCTGCATCAATCCTATAGCCAGGAGTCCGGCCAGGCCGCCGGCACCGGCGAGCCCAACCCATGTGCGTCTGGATAGAAATGTAACAACAAAATAGAATCCCACTGCCGCAAGGAATTTCAGCCCCCAGCGGACGACGATTTCCCTCACTTCAAACGCGAGCAGCCAAACGGCAATTCCGCCGGCCACCAGGATGCCGGCGAAGAGCAGGAACCGGAACCGGACAGCAAACAAATGCCGCTCCCCGCGCAGGCCGCCCGCCATCGTGCCATCCATGATTCGGTCCGCAGCATACAGACCCCAAACGGCACAGCCGAGGACGGCGTATTCAGCACAGACAAGGTGGGCGCCTGTGACTTTGGCAAAAAGAAGCATCCAACTCAAGGCAGCCATAACAGCGTCCAGCCCCAGTACGTTCAGCCAAACCCACCACGGACGTCGGGGAAGGGGCTGGGAAGAAATGGAAGCGTCGGACATGAACGCGCGGAGTGTTCCCCGGAAGAAGTGAAATGCAACCCGCACCGCCTGGACAAAAAGACGGGGCAGCCTCACTGAGGCTGCCCCGCGGGGTTGAATTTAGGAAGTGCCGGTTTAGGCGGCTGCCTCCTCCTGGCCCTCGACCACGACAACGCGAAGCGGCACGGAAGCGTAAGTCTCGCCATTGAACGCGACCTCAAAACTGTACTGGCCGCCGGTCTCAAAACGCAGAGGCTGGAAGTTGAGGATCATATTGCGGGTAATGAACTCAGATCCTTCAGGCATGCGGATGTCCACATTGGCCTCCAGAGCCTGCATCATGTCTTTGCCGTCCGCATTGATGAGCCTGATGTTCATCTTGTGCGCACCTTCGTCCGCTGCGCGAAAGCACACGCGGAGGGCCAGAGCGCATTGAGGATGTACGACTGGCACCGCGCGGGAACCGATCGTATCAAAAGTACCGAGGACGCACAGCTTGCTGTTATAGTCCATCGCCGAATCACATAGAGTTGCTACCTGGATTTCCATAGGGGGCCGGACGGTAGAGACTTCGGGATGAATGCAAGGGAAGTTTCCCCCGCCGGTTTCGCGAGCATTTGCGGGTGCTGTCCTCTGCCCTTTTGACAAGCCGTGGCGCCCGGCTAATTCCGCGCGCCAATCACCGCCCGGCAGCAGGCTGCGGCCTACCCCACCCACCCAATGCCGGAACTCCTTTCCTCGGAAGACATCGCGAAACTGCTCAAAAAGATTCCGGAGTGGGATCTGGATGGAAACCGCATCACGCGCACGCTGGAGTTCGATGGATTCGAGGAGTCAGTAGAATTCGTGAACGATATAGCGGACATCGCGGAAAAGCACGGACATCATCCTGACATTGATATCCGCTACGACAAAGTTGTGCTCTCCGTGACGACGCACAGCGCAGGCGGGCTCACCGAGGAGGATTTTCTCCTGGCCGGAGCCATTGATCACGCGATCGGCTGAGAGACTGGCGCCGGGTGCCGGGAAAAGTGGAGGCGCACGCTTTCGGCGATACCGTAAGCGGCTTCGTCGGGAGTGAGATCCCTGGTGTCCGTTTCCAGATCGGCGGCGGCAGCATAGAGCGGCAGCCGCTGCTCCAGAAGATCATGGACGGTCTGGCGGGGATTCGGCGTTTGCAGCAGCGGACGGCTGCGATTGCGGGAGACGCGGTTCCAGATGGAGCGCTCCGGCGGATTCAGCCACACGACGAATCCCAGCGCCTTCAGTTTTGGGAGGTTTTCCGGCACCGTCACCACGCCACCGCCCGTCGAGACTACCATGTGACCTGACAGGGCCAACTCGTCCAACACTTCCGACTCGAGCCGGCGGAATCCGGCTTCCCCATGCTGCTCGAAAATTTCAGGAATGGAACACCCGGCCTTTTTCACGATGCAGTCGTCCATGTCCACAAACTTGAGCCCGAGCATGTGCGCGAGTCGCGCACCGAGCGTTGTCTTCCCGCACCCCATGAATCCGATGTGGACGACGTTGAGTGGAGTGTTTCTGGCGGGAGGATCAGTGACCATACTGCTGGCAGCATGGTAGCGTTCCGGGTCAGTTACAAGCATCGTGGAAGTCGAAGCGCATGAAAAAACTTTGTGGGCACTTCGCCGGAAGCGGCTATGAATGCCGCACCATGCCTGCCGCACCGCGCCTCTCAGTTCCCAAAACCCTCAAGCTCTTCATCGGAGGAAAATTTCCCCGTACTGAGAGCGGCAGAGTGCTCGCCGTCACGGCTCCAGCGAACGGCGCGCACCTTGCTCACTGCTGCCGCGCCTCCAAAAAAGACCTGCGCGACGCCGTCTCCGCCGCCCGCAAAGGCGCCGCTGCGTGGGCCGGCGCCACTCCTTATCTTCGGGGACAAATTCTCTACCGCCTCGCTGAAATGCTGGAGGCGCGCGCGGCCAGCATGGCTGAGGAACTGGCCGCCGCCACCGGCGCAAGACCATCCGCTGCGGCTGCCGAAGTCACCGCTTCGATTGACCGCCTCGTTCACCTCGCCGGCTGGCCGGACAAACTGCCCCAGGTGTTCGGCAGCGTCAATCCCGTGGCCGCGCCCTACTTCAACTTCAGCACGCTCGAACCCAGCGGGGTGACGGTTCTCTTCGCGCCAGACTCCCCTGCCCTGCTCGCCCCGGTCTCACTCATCGGCAGCGCGCTCGCCGCCGGAAATGCCTGCATCCTCATCGCCGGGGATAAATCCCCCACTCCCGTGCTCAGCCTCGCGGAAGCCATCGCCACAAGCGATGTCCCGTCAGGCGTCGTGAACATCCTCACCGGCCTCCGCAGCGAACTCGCCCCGCCCGCTGCCGACCACCACGACGTGGACAGCATCGTGGACGCCAGCGGCGATCCATCGCTCGCCGCCATCCTCCAAGCCGGCGCAGCCGTGAACCTGAAGCGTGTTCAGATTTGGAATGGCACAGAGACCAGCCCCTACCAACTGCTTGGATTGACCGAGACGAAGACGACCTGGCATCCGGTCGGAGGATGATGACTACTCAATTCATGCACATCCCCACACTCATCGCCCGCAAACGCGACGGCCACGCCCTCACAGACGCCGGGATCACTCATCTCATCACCGGCCTCACGGACGGCAGCATTCCCGAATACCAGTGGAGCGCACTGGCGATGGCAATCTTCTTCCGCGGCATGACGGCAGAAGAAACCTGGAGCCTCACGCGGGCAATGCGGGACAGCGGAGAAGTGCTGGACTGGGGAGCGCCCGGCACTCGTCCCGCGGTGGTGGACAAGCATTCGACCGGCGGCATTGGTGATAAAACTTCGCTCATCCTCGCACCGCTGCTGGCTAGTGACGGATTGTGGGTGCCGATGATCTCCGGACGCGGCCTCGGCA
>JANOZA010000014.1:0-2735 GCA_031429155.1 Verrucomicrobiota bacterium
CGCTTCATCGAGGAGCTTTTCCAGGTCCTCCGCCTTCTGCACCACGCGCATTCCGCGACCACCGCCGCCGAAGGCCGCTTTGATGATCAGCGGGAATCCAATCTTCTTCGCCACCGTCACCGCCTCCTTCTTGCTCTCCACCGGATCTTTCGTGCCCTGGAGCGTGGGGATTTTGAGTTTGTCCGCCACATTCCGCGCGGCGGTCTTGTCGCCCATCATGTCGAGAATGCGCGAGTCCGGCCCGATGAAAATGATGCCCGCGTCCTCGCAAGCCTGGGCGAACTGCGGGTTCTCGCTGAGAAAGCCGTAGCCCGGGTGGATCGCATCCACGCCCTTCTCCTTCGCCAGCGCCACGATGCCTTCGATGTCGAGATACGCGCCGAGCGGTCCCTTTTCCCTGTTCAACTCATAAGCCTCGTCCGCCTTGAAACGGTGCGGGCAAAACCGGTCCTCTGCCGCGTAGATTCCGACTGTTCGGATGCCCAGTTCTGTGGCCGCGCGCATGACGCGGATGGCGATTTCGGAACGGTTCGCCACCATCAGTCTGGTGATGGGGCGGATGGCGGTCGGGGTGGGGGAGGATGTCTTGGGCATGGCAAATGGCAGGCAAAAAGCGGGCCATACTTTCCCTGTAATTTGCCGTCGGCAACCCGCGATCGCCAGGAATTGCAGGACTCAGCGCCGCCGCTTCGTCCGGGCAAGGTCCGCGATCATCCGCCGCAGTTCGTTCTCCACACTGTCCCATGCCGCGCCGAGCGGGGAAATGCGATGCACCGCACGCAGGCGACCGCTCACCGTCGGCACCGTTTGCAGTTCCCCCAGCCACGCGTGCTTCTTAAAGTCCGCGCACTCCTCCAGCAGCACCGGCAGAATATCCGCCTCTCCCTTTTGCTGACGCGACCGCGCCGTCACCATCTCCACACCCTCGATGTATTTGCTGGCAAAGAACCCCTCACTCAGCAGCAGCACCACCACGTCCGCCTGCATCAGTTCCCCGCGGATCACCTTATCCCATTCCTCGCCCGCGCGGATCTGGCCATCGTGCCAATAGCTCACCAGCCCCTCGTTCGCCAGACGTGCCAGGCGCAGCTTCATCTCATTGCAGTCCCGGTAGTCATCGTGGGAATAGCTCACGAACACCTTCAGCTTCGGCGCATCCTCGTGGCGCGCGCTCTCCGGCTGCACACGATTGAGTTCCGGCGTCGGCGGCACCTCCACGATCCCCTGCCGCGTCCGCACCGACAGCTTTCTTTTCTCCGCCTCAAACTGCTCCAGCTCCTCCACCAGCACCCACTGCTCGCCTGGCAGGGAAAGGTCCAGCTCCTCCGTCCCCCGCAGGCCCTCCGGCAAGTCCGCGTGGATCACCTCCATGTTCGCCCGCACCACCCCTGCCAGCGCCAGGCGCTCCGCCTCCGTGCCGCCCTTCAGATAAATCTCCATCCGCGGATTCCGCCGACGGTCCGCCAGCACCAGCGCCCGCGCACTCCCCCAGCCCAGCACCGAGCCCCGCTGCCAGCGGAACAACTCATCGCTCAGCGGATGCGTGCGCACGATGAACCGGCTCATCACCCCTGCCGGCAGAAAGTCATAGCAATAGCGGAACCTCACCTGCGCCTCCTCCATGTGCGCCCTCACATCATACTCCCGCACCTCCGGCTCGTCCGTCGGCAATTGCCCAGGCAACAGATACACCTCCCGTCCGCCCGACCCCGTCGCGAGGAATCCGATCTCCCTATCCAGCAGCAGCGCCATGAGAAACTCCGGCACCTTATCTTCCAAATACGCCTCCACACTCCCGCGCTCCGCCCCCAGCACCTCGAACCCCTTCCGCAGCACCCCCGCCAACTCCCGCGCCTCAAACTCCCCCGCGTGTCCCGCCCGCGGCGCATGGCGCACCCCCTGGATGATCGCATACAACCCATTCGCCGCCCACGTCGGGTTCAGCACCCGCTTATCCCGCAGGTTCGGATTGTCCCCATAGTAGAGCGCCACCCCCAGCGCGTGCAGATTCTCCGCCAGGCTCTCCTGACGCTCCTCCTCCGTCACCCCGTGCCGCACGCACTCCTTCTTATAGTCCTCCCACGACAGCCACGCCTTCCCCTTCTCCGCCATCTTCCGCAGACCCTCCGCCACCTTGAAATAACTCACCGCCCACGTCGCCCGCACCCCTGGCATATCCCCGATGATCCCCGCCACCGCCTCCCGCAACTCCTTCACCCCCGTCCCGTCCGCGCAGTCCGTCTTCACGAACCCCCGGATGCACGGAAACTCCCGCTGCAGCCGCCGCTGCTCCACATCGTAGGGGCCGTGCTTCTTCCATTTATTCAGCACCACCAGCACCGGGCTGTCCTCCCCGCCGTACTTCTGCACATTATTCAGCCAATACTCCGCCTCCTCCATCTGCTGACCGCCCCGGCCATCCAGCACCACCAGATAGAGACTCCGCCGCGTCAGGAAGGAACGGTGCGTCTCGTGCGTGATCTCCTGCCCTGCAAAGTCCCACAGATGCGCCGTCATCCTATCCTTCCCGCACCTCACCGTCCACGGGCGGATGTCTATCCCCGGCGTCTCCTTCTCATCCGCATCGAACGCCTCCCCCCGCAGAGCCCGCGACACCGATGTCTTCCCCGCCTCCCCGCGCCCCACCAGCAGCAGCTTCACCTCATGCAGCGGGCGCTCCCCCTGTGTCTTCCGGGAAAAGTAATAGTCCAGGATCGCCCTCGGGGATTGCACTA
>JANOZA010000015.1:0-3894 GCA_031429155.1 Verrucomicrobiota bacterium
CGCGCCGCGCGACCCGGGCGTGTCGCTGGCTCTCACGCTCACGGGCACCGCACTGGGCACGGTGGAATATGCCGCGCCGGAGCAGATGGAAGGCCGCGCAGTGGACCAGCGCGCAGATATTTTCAGCCTCGGGGTCATCGGTTATGAATTGCTCACCGGCTCTCGTCCGCGAGGAGCGTTTGATCCGCCGTCGGTGCGAAATGAGGAGGTGGACCCGGCATTCGATGCCGTGATTCTCCGCGCGCTGCAAAACGAGCCGGCACGGCGCTTTGCGAGTGCGGAGGAATTTCGCGATGCGCTGCTGCACGCCGCCGACCGCCCGGCGCAGCAGGAACGCCGCGAGCGCGAGCTGCGTCGAAAGGCCGCACGCCGCGCACGCATCGTGGCCGCATTGGCAGCGGTGGTGCTGCTCACCGCCGGCAGTGCGGTTTATGCTTTTCTGGCGAAGCGCGATGCCAACGAACGCCGCGCCGCTGCGGAGAAAGCGCAGTCCACCGCGGAGGCCGCACAGAAGGAAACGGAGGACGTGATCCAGTTTCTCCTGACCGATCTGCGCCAGCGTTTGGAGAAGACCGGCAATCTCGATGCCATGGAATCCGTGTTGGAGCGCGCGGAGACGCACTTCCGTCAGAAGCACGAAGACTCGCGCCACTCGCCGGACGCCGCAGTGCAGCTCGCCGACGCGCTGGCAGTGAAGGGCGATGTCTTTGCAGCGCGCAATTTGGAGAAAGAGGCGATCGCGCAGTTCGATGAAGCGCTCGCGCTCGCGGAATCCGCCCGCTCAAGGGAACCGCAGAACGAGGAGCGGGGGCTGCGGGTCGTGCGGGCTTTGGCACGATGCAGCCGGCAGCACGAGGAGATGGGACTTTGGGAGGAATCGCTGGCCGATGCGCGCCGCATGTTGCGCGAGGCGGAGGCCATCAGGGTGCCCGCTGGACGCAAAGAGGAAGCCGCGGCGCACCGGCTGGCGGCGTTTGCCCTGAGCTGGCTGGAGCGACTCGACGAAAGCCGCGCGGAGTATCTCACCGCGCAGAAAATTCTCGCCGGACTCGCCTCGGAGCATCCCGGTGATGCGGGCATCGCCGCCGATCTCGCCGGCCTCGACATGTCGCTCGGCAATCTCGCGCAGAAGCAGTGGAAGTTTCCACTCATGTTGAAGCACTACCATGCGTGGCACGACTGGGCGAAGCAAACGCAGGGCACGGACAGTCGGTATTATGCGCATACCTGCACGCGGATCGCCTATGCCTTCGTCTTCAACCTTCGCCCCGCAGACGCGCTCGCTGTACTCGCCGACGCGCAGCGCATCGCCACGCGCGAGTGCGACACGAAACCCGGCAACAAAGACGCGCTCAATCTGCTCTACTACACGCTGCGCATCACCGCCGAGGCGCAGTTGATGATCGGTCAGGAAGCGGAATCGAAAACCACGTGGGCCAGGGTAGCCGAAGCGCAGGCCGCCATGTCTGCCCCGGCCAAACCGGAGCCGGTCCTGCCGCCCGCCGGGGAACTGGCGAAGTGGCAGGCGAGGGAGGCGGAATCCTTCAAAGCTGTCCGCGCCGCGCCGGAGGATGAACCCGCGCAGGAGGCGTGGGCGGGAGCTTCTGAAAAACTCGGCAAGGCGGTGGAAGCCGTTCACGGCCTGCCCGCCGCCGCGGATCATTTCGCGCGGCAGATCGAAAAGCTGGAGCCGCTGCTCAAAGCCGCGCCGGAAACCTCATGGATGGGCCTCAGCGCCAGTCGCACGCTCGATATTCTTGGCAAGCTCCACGAGCGCAGCGGGCACATGGACGACGCGGAGAAGTCCTACCGTCGTGCGCTGGATCTCGCCCGGCGGCTTGCAGTCGCTTATCCGGCAAAAAGCAGATTGCGCCCGCCCGTCACCGACAGTGCCGCTCATCTCGCTGGCCTGCTCGCCACTCAGAAGCGCCCGGCGGACGCGGCGGCCATGCTCATTCCCCTTCTGGAGGAAATGAAGCCGCTGGAGCAGGACACCTTCACCGAATGGCGCGCCGCTCTCGCCGAGACGGCGCGCGAAACGATGGCCGCGCTCCCTCTGGAGGAATCGCTGCGCCTGGCAGATGCGACGCGCGCCTTTCTCACGGCCCCGGGAGCGGATCACATGACGACCACAGAACTGGCCAACCTGACCGCCCTGGAGCGGGCCGTGGCAAAGTTGAAAAAATAGTCCGCGGCCTGTCACAGGTGGGGATGGGAATCCGAAGAAGGGGTGAACCAAAACTCCGCACTGATGAAACGCACACCCATCCGCCTCATTCCCGCCATTCTCGCCGCCGCCGTTTTGATCGCCTTTCCTGGCTCCGCCGCCGCTCAGGGCCACGGCTTCAAGGAAGGGCAGAAGATTCAGTGGAAAGACCGCATCTCCGGCCAGTGGCAGGACGGAACGTTTTTGTATGAAACGCCCGGCGGCAAGCAGCCGATCATCCAGCAGCGCCCTGGCGATGCCGGCTCGCAGACGGCCTACGACTGGGACAATGTCCGTCAGCCGATGGCAGCAAAGAAGCCGGCGGCGACTCCCGCTGCGGGGAATGGATTCAAAGCCGGGCAGAAAATTCAGTGGAAGGACCGCGTGACCGGCCAGTGGCAGCAGGGGGAATTCGTGGGCGAGACACCAGGCGGCAAACAGCCGATCATCCTGCAAAAGCCCGGCGAGGCCGGCACGCAGACGGCATGGACCTGGGACGGTCTCAAAGGCACCACCGATGACGACGTGCCGGCTGCCGCGCCGCCGCCTGTTCCGAAACCACTCGGCGCGCGGCCTTTGCCCACGGACAAACCGATGCCGCGCATTCCCGGCAATCCTGCGCCTGATGCCCCAGGTGGAAAGCCTCTCACCGAAGACGAGATCAAGAAATTCTTCACCGACCGCATCCCCGGCAAGTGGTCGGACAATCCGGAGCAGTTCCGCCAGGTGAAGGCGGAACTCGACGCGCTCATCAAGAAGCGCGGCACCGCGTTCATCTATAACACCGGCCTCAATGACTTCGGTGACTGGCTCAGCGCGCACGGCATGGGCTACGAAGGCCCCATCAGCCACAATTACGGCCCGCCCAATGACCAGAACTGGCTCTTCGGTTCCTGGGTCACCAGCAAGACCGGCTTGCCCGTCCACTGGGTGGAGGGCGACAAACTCATCACCTGGCAGGAACTCGGCGTGGACAACACCGGCAGAGTCACGATCAACAAAGACGACAAGAGCTACCGCTGGGACACCGGCACCGGAGTCATCGAGGGCACATGGCACGCCGCCAGCGCCGACGAAATGGGCGACCAGGGCGGTGCGGGTGTGGTGCTGGAAAAAGCCAAAGCCGGCGAAGACTGGGTCGCCTTTAATTACCGCGCCAGCAACCCTGGCGAAGAATGGCTCGGCCTCGCCGAAGTGAATCGCCGCAGCGTCCGCGAAGGCGCAATGCGCATCCCGGCGGGGAAGTGAACTGCTTTCGCGCCTTCAAATAACCTAAACCGCCGTCATGAAATCATCTTATCATCTCGCGTGCTGCCGTCCGGCCCATGTTTCGTCTCCCGTAGTCCAGACGCTTAAAATGCGGTGCCGATTGGCAGCAGTGCTTTTGTTTACATTGGGTGCATTGCTCCCGTCGTTGGCACGGGCTCAGGCACCAGAGATCAACAGTTCGGCCACAAAGGAATGTGAGGTCGGACTATTCATGTATTATCGAATCTCAACGGCTGCCAGCAATGCGGTAACCTTCAACGCGACAGGTCTCCCGGCAGACCTCTCGATTAACCAAATCAGCGGAGAAATTACCGGCACTCCGCTTCCGTCATCCCTTCCATCCTATAAGATGTATCAGGAATTCACGGTGACTTTGTCGGCCACTAATGGAAGTGGTACCGGAACGAGGGCGCTAAATC
>JANOZA010000016.1:0-3395 GCA_031429155.1 Verrucomicrobiota bacterium
TTGCTACCGGCTGGGGCGACCGCCGGGCGAAGAGCGAGGAATGGCTTTACCAGTCTCCATGGCTCCACCCGGACGCAGCCCGCTGGCTTGTCTCCAGAAAGATTCGCGGGATCGGCATCGATCATTTTTCCATCGGCGGCCTGGTCCCTGAAAATGAGGAGACGCACACGATCCTGCTTGGCGCCGGAGTGTGGATTTCGGAAGAGCTGCGATTTCCGCCGGAGTCATTCGAGCTGTCGCAGCCCGTGAAGTTCTGGGCGTTGCCGCTCAACTGGCCTGGTTGCTCCGGTGCCTTTTGCAGACCCGTGATAGAACTGCCCTGAACCTCTGTAATTGCTGCTCCTTACTTATGCACCGCCGACGTTTTCTTCTGACTCCGCTCTTTGCCGCAGCCATCGCCGGGGCTGCGGAGCCGCCGAAACCCGAAGCGGTGGACTACACCACCTTCGACGGCAAAAAGGTAAAAGTCTTTGCCTGGAGGGGGAAGCGGATGGCATTCCTCACGAAGCTCGAAGGACTCGATCCAAAGCTGATGAGTGGTCTCTGCGATACCTTCGACAGGATTTACGACTTTTACCGCGATGCCACCGGACGCGATCCACAGAAGCTGAAGGAACTGAACGGTCTGCTCACCGTGGCCGAGGTGGATCAAACCTGCGGGGCAGCCTGCGGCTACCTCGGTGCGACGGGAGTGGAACTCACGCCCGGCTGTTTCACGGACCTCTACAGCGGCTGGCAAACCGGAGGGACCATTGACCAGGCGCCGCCCTACGAGTTCGGGCGCAATTTCTGGTTCTACTCACCGCAACTGGCCTATCAGAAACCAGTGAGTGACCGGTCGGTGGTCACCGGCTACGCCGTGTTCATGCGCATGGTGGCGCTGGACGAGGCGGAGGCAAAGCTGGGGCCATTCCGGGACAAGTCCGGCGCGGAGTTTCGCAAGATCATGGAATCGCTGGTGGACCTCTACGAGGCCGATAAGTCTCTCACCTGGGAGAACACGCTTAAAGTTGATGCGGCACCGAAGAATCCTCTCGGGCTCAATGGCACGGACCTCTTTGCGTCCTTCTGCCTGCGTCTGGCGCGGGAATACGGCGGGCGCGAGTTCGTGAAGCGCCTCTGGCGTGCCGCCGGCGAACTTCCGGCAGCCAAGAGCACACAGGACGCCGTGGACAATTTCGTCATCGCCGCCAGCCGTGGTGCCAAGAGGGATCTCGGCCCCCTTTTCGCCGAACGCTGGCGCTGGCCGGTTTCACCTTCCGGTAGAAAATCTTCCGCGGACGCTGCCGCCTCCACCGGGAAAAAATGACCGGCCTTCACTCCATCGCGGAAGTTCACCGCCGCGTCAGCCTGCCCCGCCCCCGATAGGCCGCCCTTGGGTGCAATTGTTAATTTATATAGACCGACCCGTTTTCCCGGACGCGCCCCCGTTCAATGTTGGACGTTGGACGTTGAATGTTCGATGTTCTCCGGCTTCCCGTTCTTCATTCTTCATGCGACCGTCACCGTCTTCACCGGGCTGCCGGGGCCGTCGCCGCCGTCGTTGTACGGTATCGCCTGCACGTCCACGACCTGACCGGCGGTGAAGCCTTCCAGCGTTTTCTCCAGGCCGTCGGCGGTCCCGGCATTTTGAAACACCACGTCAATCCCCTGACGTTTCGTCAGCAGGCGCGTCCCGGTCATACGGGTGGCGTAGGGCCATGCCGCGTGGATCTTTCCGCCGCCCGCTGCCGTTAGCGTCAGGGCCGTGATCCCCAGCGGCGCGCTCGGGTTAGCCGGCACATTGAGTCCGAAGGTCTCATACTGCATGTCATCCTCCGCGATCAGCGTGCCGATTTCCACTATCAAGCTGCGGATGCGCTTTCGGAGCGTCTTCATGGTCGCCTTGCGCGCCGCCATGGCGGTGCCTTCTGCGGTTTCCGCGCTGTTCACTGCCTGCCGCGCCGTGCTGAAGGCTGCGGCGGCCGCGGTGCAGAGCGCCGCCGTGGCTCCCATCTCTGTGCTCTCGCTGGCCGGCGTGTTGGTGAAGTAAATGGCCAGCACCGTCAGCAGGGTGTAGCGCTGGTCCTGCTTCGAGGGCACGATGATTTTTCCTCCGGGCCAGCCGGCGGTCTGCCACTGGCCGCTGTAGGTTTTTCCGAACAGCTTGAAAAAGCGCAACTGGCAGTTCGTCAGGGTGGCGATCGCGGCCTCGTCCGCAGTTTGCAATTCTGCCATGCGGTCCCGCAGCAGTTGTAGTTTCGCCGAGTGGTTCACCCGCGCCGCCAGCGCGGCGGCAATGGCCGCGCGCATGACCGCCTCCGTATTCTGTTTGATCCCCAGAGTCACCTCCAGGGCGTGGCAGCCATCCGCCAGTTCTTCCGCCAGAGCGAGTGCGATGTCATCATTGTCAGGTGTAGGGTTTGAGGCCATGGTGCGTCGTTTTAGTTTTGGTTTTTTGGAGGGAAGTGTGGTGACGGACGCCGGATCATCCCAATTTCCGGAGTCCCAAAAGCCTTCATCCCAGTTTGGTGTCATAAGCGCAGGATGGTGTGAAAAGTGATCGCCCTCCCGGCATCGGGAGCCCCGCCCGCGTCGCTCCCCCGCCTCCATTCGTGATCCAAATCGCCGACGGGGAGACTCCCCTGTGTTCATTCGTGATCCAAATCGCCGAAGGGGAGACTCCCCCGCGTGCATTTGCGATCCAAATCGTGGTGGGGGAGACTCCCCTGCGTCCATTCGTGATCCAAATCGCCGGTGGGGAGACTCCCCCGCGTCCATTCGCGATCCAAATCGCCGACGAGGAGACTCCCCCGCGTCCATTCGTGATCCAAATGGCCGAAGGGGAGACTCCCCCGCGTCCATTCGTGATCCAAATCGCCGGCGGGGAGCATCCTCTCCCTCTTGCGTCAACTCCTTCCGCCGCCCCCCGGCCCCCCGCTGTCGGGGACACCATGGTTACCCTGACACCGGCGTCCCCACGCCGCCGCCGCATACCGTCAGCCCGGCGGACCGGGGCAGGGGAGGGATGAAAGGACAGGTTCAGCAGCTTCATGCCGCCACTGTTTCCCGGCGGCAGAGTTCCGCGAGTCTAAGATAATAGACATTCCGCGGCCACAAACTCCTCCGCCACCGCCACCACCAGAGATACCGGCGTATGCAGCGCCTTGCAGAGGTAAAGGAGCGTCACCATCCCCGTATCATGTTCGCCCCGCTCCAGTTGCCCGACCTCCTGAAACGACACCGTACTGTGCAGCGCCAACTCCTTTTGAGTCAGGCCCATCTGTCGCCGCATTCCCGCGAGCAACACCGCGAGCACCAGCGTGAACGGCTGCACCTGCCGCCGCGGATGCAGCGCCCGCAACGCCTCCCTCGTGATCACCACCTTGCAGGGATCCGCCGCCGCCAGCACCGCC
>JANOZA010000017.1:0-8932 GCA_031429155.1 Verrucomicrobiota bacterium
CGAGGGCCTCTGCACTGGAAGCAGCGACCAGTGAGCGAGTCGTTCGCCTTTGAACAGCACGCGGACGGGATTTCGCGCGTCAGACCATGCATCGCCAATGCGCTCATCCGCCGACAGCGGTGCCGCCATGACGAGCGAGATCAATCCGATGCGGGAGAGGTCCATCGGCTGATAATGCTCTCCCGGAACGGTGGGTCAACCTCACGCCTCGGGTGCAGTCACGGGAATTGGCCCAAAATACGCCTGGCCAATTGTGACAATTCCGCCATTATCCGCGCCCCCGTTCCTTGAGCCTTAATACTCAAATGCGTAGCCTACCGCCAATCTCATTTTTCACCCCCCGCCCCTTACCCATTATGAAAAGTCTTCTGCTCACCTTCGCCGGAGCGATGATCCTTTCTGCGCCGGCACCGCTCCGCGCCGCCATTCTTCTGAATGAGATTCATCTGCGGACACCTGGGTTTAACGATCCCACTCCGGGCGATGGTAATCATGAATTCGTCGAAATAAAAAGCACGACGGGCGGGGTGGAAGCCTGCACGAACATGTGGATCCTGGTGATCGAAAACGACGGAGCCGGAGTGGGCGAAATCAAGCAGGCATGGCCCCTGAAGAAGCCGGACGGCACCTGGATGGAGACGGGGGCCAATGGCCTCCTGCTGCTGGGTGACGACTACACAAGGCCGGACAGCCCGTATCAATTCATCAAGGCCGCCCAGACGACGATGGGCGATCCGTCCGGCATGGGGCCGGATAATCTGTCCGACACCAACGCCCTCAGCTTCCTCCTGGTCCTTAATTATACCGATCCTGTCCCGCTGCCGGGAACCGACAAGCCTGACATTGACATGGATAACGATGGCACGGGTGTCTTTGACTGGGCTGATCCTTCGCCTCCCGGATCCCGCTACGCGACGCCCCTGTGGAGCAGCATCGTGGATTCTGCGGGCTTCAACGGGGATACCGGAAATACCATTAGGATCGCCTTCTCGGCAGCCAATCTCTCGCGGACAAACCTGGTAACCGGCGTCCCCCAGGTCGGCACCACTGCTAATTTCTTTCCCCACACTCTGGCACGTGGTTTCACGAATAACACGGCCAACTCCAGGACTGCCTGGTATGGTGGCATCGTTTCCGGGACATCGGCGGATTCTGTGACCTATGGAGTTAGTTTCATGAATCTGCTGGCCTCCCAAACCTGGAAAGGACTCGTGACCCCGGGACAGCCCAATCTTTCCAGCGCTCCAGTGGCTCCTGTGTTCCGGATCAATGAAATCAATTTGAATCCTCCTGGCACTCCCGGCAAATCTCCAGACCCCCTCAATCCTGCCGTGCCTGCCGTCAATGACGGGAAATTCGAATACATTGAGATCATCAACACCGTAGCCAATCAGGCTGGCGGCAGCAATTTCTCCGGGAGTCTCGCCACCTATTCGCTGCTGGTGGTGGACTCCGGCGGTTCCAGCCTCGGGAAAATCCGGGAGGCATGGAATCTGGAAAGGTTCGCCACGGGGAGTAACGGACTGCTGATGCTCGGCGACGATTACCCCGGCGGTTACGCGCCGTTCGCCGCAACGCAGGATCCCGCGACGCAATTGGCGGATCCCCCGGAAAAGATTGGCCCGGCACCAGTGCCGCCCGCAACCGTGCAGAGGTACTACTTCAGCAAGTTGAGCATGGGCGACATCGTCAATAACGAAGTCACTTTCCTGCTCGTGCAGAACTTCACCGGCTTTGTGGACGACGACATTGACGCCAACGACGACGGCGTTCTGAACGCCTCACTGCCATACACGCTGGTGGACAGCGTGAGCGTGCCCGAAGTCAACGCCGCTGGCGGACTGGTCGCCGGCCACGGCGGCTACTCCACCGCGAAACCGGACATCGTCGTCGCTGCGAGGCACTATAATGCAGACAATCTTTCCCGCATTCAGGGCAACACCGCCGCGAACAGCACGGCGGCCTGGTCCGCCGGCGTTTTCGGATCCGAAAAAAATCCCTATGCACTCGTTTACCGTAATGGATTCAACATCACCGGAAGCGGCGCGGCCTTTCGCAGCGCCGCCTCACCCGGCAAATCCAATTACAATGCCGCCTCTCCCCCCGTCGCGGGCTCCTTCCTGCTGAATGAGATCAACATTGATCCCCCGGTTTCCCCCGACGGTACGGAATACATCGAGGTGATCAGCACCACTCCGCATGCTTTGATGACGAACCTCTGGCTGATCGTGCTGGACGCCACCAACTCGGGCAGCAGCGGCAGGGTGAAGAAGGTGTTCGATCTCCGGAACCAGTCCACCGGAGCCAACGGTCTCGCTATTTTCGCCGACGGCATCGAGGAGGATGGCAACGCACTGGTGGAATTCATCTCGGCCAAAACCGTACGTGATGACCCTGTTTCCTATAACGCTGACGGCACCGTCAACGGCAGCGCAGGCGTCCCCCCCAACACCGGCTACAACTTCACTCCGGACAGTATTGATCCAAATGACGGCGTCAGTGTGCTGCTTGTGACCTACACTCCTCCAACGGCGACCGGCGTGCCTGCCGTGCCGGGCACTGACCTGGACGCCAACAATGATGGAGTGCTGGATGCGGCTCCGTCGTGGACGGTGGTGGACGGCATTTCCACCGGCACTGGCATCGGTGGTGTGCCGGTGCTCTCGACTCCGGGTTATTTCCCGGGGAACGTCTCCCGTCACGTAAATAATACGACTGCGAAGTCCGTGGCGGCCTGGTTCGGCGGAGAACTCACCGGCGGCGCCGGCACCAGTTTCGACTACAGCAGCAATTTCTTCGGCACCTTAAATGGAGCCGCATTCAAGGGAGCCGCGAGTCCCGGGCGGCATAATGTCACCGCCACGCCGAACGCGGCTGTCGGACTGCTCCTGAATGAAATCAACATCAACCCTCCCGGTGGCGACAATAACAAGGAGTTCGTGGAAGTCCGCAGCGTCAATAATTCCGCCGTAAGCACCAATAACTATACCCTCCTGCTCGTGGACAACGACGGAGCCGACACCGGCCGCGTTCTGGAAGCCTGGGATCTGGACAGTGCCGCCACTGGCACCAACGGCCTGCTGTTGGCCGGAAACGGCTACGACACCGCCATCCCCTGGACAGGTGATGCCGCTCCGGAGGCTGCCACCAAATTCTGTTTCCCGGACACCATGGGCCTCGATGACATCGCTCTCAATACCGACAACGGAGCCATGACGATTTTGCTGGTAAAGAACTTCAAAGGGCGGGCCGGAGATGACCTCGACGAAGGCACGCAGGCCAATCTCACTCTCGCAGACGACCACATCTTCAATACTCCGGTCCCATGGGGCTCTCAGGCCGACTCCGCGGCCATGAAGGGTTTCCTGGCCACAACCGTGAACAATGTCACGACCTATACGCTCGAAGGATTCATCTTCCCTGGCACCGCCGATCTCACTGTAAACATCACAAACGCGAATGGCTACACACCCGATACCGTCGCCCGCTTTGGCGGCAATGCGGCAACCAACAACGCCGCTGCATGGTACGGTGCCAACATCCAGGGCACCGCGGCTACTTCGACGGTCTATGATCCGGCCCAGTATTTTCCCACCGCTACGCTGGTCGGCGGAAAAGTAACCCCAGGCCAGATAAACGTTTTCCCACTCGGCGATGACTCGGACACGGACAACGACACCGTGCCCTACTTAATGGAGATTGCTCTGGGGATGGATCCATTCCGATCCGACACGCAAAAACTCCCGCAGCCGTCCCGGATTTTAGCCAACAACGTGCTCCAGCCCGCCTTTACCGTCGTCCGACCCACAGGCGGTGTCGCCGGCATCACTTATGCCGTGCAGTCCTCCTTCAACCTGCAGTCGTGGACTCTTCCCACCACTCTTTTCTCGACGACGCCCAACGCGCCAGGCGTCGGCTTCGAGACTCAGGTCTTCCTGGTGGATCAGAATTTCCTTCCGCTGCTGGACATCAACAAGCGCGTCTATTTCCGGCTGAAGGTGCAGCGCCAGTGAAGCGGGCACCCGCCCTACTTTGTCGCGTGCAACTTTCCGCGGGTGCGCCGAACGAAACGGTTCCCCGGCAGGTTAACCCGCGCCGGTCCCGATCCGGGGTTTAGCATCCTGCGCACTGCCTCCACCTCATCGAAGCCGGTTCCGGGGAATCTCTGTGCCTTGAGCCAGAGTAAAATAATCCGCCGCTGCAGCGCCAGAGGCAGTGCACCAAGGGACCGAGTGTCCAGAGTCACCTCCTGCGCCGCGGGCATCGCGAGAGTGTCCATGAATGCCTGTTCGCCGGACGCGATTTCCGCTGCGCGGCAAAGCGCCGGACGCACATCGCGACCCATGGCCTCACAAATCGCCGGCAGCAGCAGATGGCGCAGTTTGTTTCTCACGGGCTCAGTGCCCCTGTTGGTCGCATCCTCGCGGAATTTGATGCCGCGTGCTGCAATCCAGGCGTCAATCTCCGCCCGCGACACCGCCAGCAGCGGACGCTCAATGCTCAACGGTTGTCGAAAGCCGGGCACGCGCATGTCCGTCACCGCAGGTATGCCGCGCAGGCCCGAGGAACCCCGGAAGAGGTTGAAGAGCACCGTCTCCGCCTGATCGTCGGAATGGTGCGCCAGCAAGACCAGGCGGCAGCGGTGCCGCCGTGCGCAAGCCGCGAGAAAACGGTGCCGTTCCTGCCGTCCCGCCGTCTCCAGCGACACCGCGGCCCCGGCGGCAGCCTCTTTCACATCCACCGCACCACTCTCGCACGCCACGCACAGTTTTTCGGCGAGTCGTTTCACAAATGCCGCATCCCCCGCCGACGCCCGGCCGCGCAGCCGGTGATTCAAGTGACACACCACCAGATTCTGGTGCCCCGCCATATGCAGTGCATACAGAAGTCCCACCGAATCCCGGCCGCCCGAAACGGCGACGAGTTTCTTTTCCCGCAGCGGATGGCGGAGCGTAAATGCCTCGAGGGCAGCTTCCATTTTCATGCCGTCGGCATAGTGTCGGGCGGCAGAAACGCGAAACGGGAAAATCCCAAGTCTGATTTCACTTTCCTTTCACCGCTCCGCAGGCAATTCCCCAGTGACGGCGAAACTTTTTCATCCCAAAGGAAAACTTTTTGTCACATCCGCCGGATTTCTGGCAGACTAAGCCCGCCGACTCACCATGACCGAAACCATCACTCAGCCACCAGCTTCCGGGGAAGCGCCCTCGCCGCCTGTCGACAATGCGGTCGCCGCAGCGCCGGCAAAGCGTCAAATCGGCCCCAGCCGAAAGGGCGCGAAGGATGTGGTCATTGAGCGGTTCGAGCAGAAGTTCGTCCTCCATCCGCGCCTCGTGCCGCAGATACGGAAGTATCTGGAATCCTTCACTGTCGCCGACCCCAATGGCAAAGGCGACATCCCGGAGTACATTACCACCACGCTCCAGCTCGACACCCCGACGATGGACCTCGCGCTGGCCAAGGAACGCAAATGTTTCTCGCGCTTCAAGCTCCGTATCCGGACCTACGGCACCGACAGCAATCCGGGGAACCCCGTTTTCTTCGAACTGAAGCGGAAAATCGGCGTCGTGATCGTGAAGAGCCGCGCCCGAATGAAGCGCGGGCAGTTCAAGCCGGACATCATCCTGCATCCGGAACGCGCGCCGATGCTCAAGTCGCCGAAGGAGAACAACAACTTCCTCGAATTCTGCCGCATCTCGAACACCATCGGCGCGAGGCCCAAGATGCTCATCCGCTACATCCGCGAGAGCTACTTCGGGGCGAATGACGACTACGCCCGCATCACCTTCGACCGGCGCATTTCCTACCGCCCCACGCGGGAGTGGAAACTCCCCGGAGAGGAAGTCGCGGACTTCAAATACTGGCGGCCCATGGATGTCCAGATGGCCCTGCGCCGGCCATACGCCGGCTACATCTTCGAGTTGAAGGCCATGCGGGACACGCCCACCTGGATGATGGAGTTGGTCCGCCGCTTCAACCTCAGCAACACCGGCTTCTGCAAATACGCTGCGGCCTGGCGCCTTGAAACCCTGTTCATGGGTTTCACCTATGCCGATGGCAGCGAAAACTGCACTCCTACTCCCAACTGGATATGACCCGCCCGCTACTGCGGGTTATTTCCGTTGCATCACCCGGGGTGTCCTTCACTATGCGCCCTCCTTTTTCCGGTCAGCCGCCCACTGACGACTTGCCGTCCACACCTGCTATTTCCGCACCCGCCACACCCACAGACTAATGGATTCAGCCCCGCTATTTGATGCCCTCGGAGCCATGCGATCACTGGTCGCGACAGAGATTTTCTATTCTCTCTGTATCGCCTTCGTGCTCGCCCTCGCCCTTGCCAATATCTATCGCTGGACGCACCAGGGCTTCAGTTACCAGCGGACCTTCATCCAAACCATCGTCCTCGCCTGCATCGCGGTTTGTATCATGATCATGGCCATCGGGAACAACATGGCGCGGGGCCTCGGCATTCTCGGAGCCATGGCCTTCGTGCGTTTCCGGACGCCCATTCGTGACCCGAGGGATGTCATTTTCCTCTTCGCGGCACTGGCCATCGGCATCTCCTGCGGTGCCCAGGTCTTCGTTGTCGCCATCCTGGGAACGCTCTTCTTCGGCTTCACCGCTTTCTTCCTCTCATGGTCGCCGTGGGCCAGCCGCCGCGAATTTGAAGGCCTCCTCCGCTTCATGCTGCCGTCACAGTCCAAAGCCGCTGCCGCGCTGCCGGAAATCTTCGGTCAATACTGCACCGCCACGGAACTCGTCGCCTCGCGTGAGGCCATTCAGGGTGAGGTCCTCGAATACGCCTATCAGGTTCGTCTCATTGATCCCTCCTACAAAGTGGACCTCGTGGACGCCATCGCCAAACTGCCCGACGCCGCCGAGGTCAGTCTCGTCATGCAGCGCACCACTGTGGAAATCTAAACTCCTCCCCCTTTACCCGACATGAGTGAGTTCCACCCCAACCGCACCAAGCAGGTTCGCACCCGCCCGAAACTGACCACCCGGCGCATTCTCGAATGCTGGCCGCTTCTCGTCTGGATCGGCATCGCCGCCATCGCCGCTTATCTCTATCGCGGGGGCGTTGTCTTCGTCCGTATGAACGGAGCCGTTGATGTCTATCAGGAAAATATCACGCCCATCAACGAGGGACGACTGATGGAAATTAAAGTGATTCGCGGCAAGAAATACCCGCCGGGCACGGTCCTTGCCGTCATGGATTCGTCCAAGTACAGGCTCGATCTGGAGAGCTTGAAGCGGGGCATCATCGCCGACCGCCTTCAGGACATCCGGGACTTTGACAGCGACCTCATCAAGCTCGAAAGCGAGCTAAGGAAGATCCAAACGGAGGATGCGGAAGACAGCGCTGTCATCAAAGCGCTGGAGGCCCTTGTGGACGCCAGTGAAAAGCCCCGTCCGGGGATTTCGCCCGAACTTCAGCGGGCACTGGACAATGATCCCGACAAGCTCCGCAGCAAAATGGAGCTGGCCAAGGCCAAGGGGCGCAATGCCCTCAACGCCCAACAGAACGGCAGCGTCTCCGAGCAGATCAAGCGCATCAAGACACTTCGCGACACTCTGCAAAATGAAGCCGATTTGATAACCAAAGCCGATGTGGGCAGCGACGCCGTCACCAAGGCCAACGCACTCCGCGACGACGAGTTGCAGAAATTCATCGAACTCAAGACCAAGGTCGAGCAGTGCCAGCTCATTACTCCGCACGGAGGAACGGTGGACCGGATTGGCAAGGAAGTAGGCGAGTTCGTAAGGCCTGGTGACGGCGTCCTTAAAATCGTCGGTGACCCGGAGCAGGTCGTATGCTTCCTCCCGCAGGACCAGGCGAACGATTTGAAAATCGGCCGCAAAGTTTGGATCGCCAATACCTCGGACAAAGCCATGATCTTTGAGAGTGAAGTCACCGGCATCTCCCCGCGCATCAACAATCTTGCGGACGCCACCAGTCCTCTGCCTAATCGCCGGGTGCACGGGCGTGATATCCTCGTGAAGTATCCCGACGACGCGAAACCCTCCGCTTCCGGAGATCCCTTCAAGCTGCTGCCTGGTCAGACGGTCATTATTCACCTCGAAAAACCCGGCCAGGTCCCGTGGATAGATCGCCTCTTCCACAACGACGACAACGACTCGGTCCGCTGACCGCCATCTCCACTTGCTGATGATTATGAGCACCACCTTCGCGCCGCTGCTTGCCAAGTGCCTCACCGCCGGCGTTGCCGCTTTGCAGCTCGCGTGCTCCAGCCCCGATGTTGCCCAAAAGCCTGCCGTCGCCCCGGAAATCAAGGCAGTCGGAAACGCTCAGCACGGCATCGCCTCCATCTACACTGACCACCGAACAGCGAGCGGCGAGCGCTACAGCCGTCATGCTATGGCTGGCGCGCACAAGACACTGCCCCTCGGCTGTAAATGCAGGGTCACAAACCTCCGCAACGACAAGAGCGTCATCATCCGCATCAACGACCGCGGCCCCTACATTCGCGGGCGCATCGTTGATCTGACTCCCGCCGCCGCTGAGAAGATCGGGCTCGGCAAAGCTCAGGGCATTACGAAAGTGAAAGTGGAACGGCTCTGAAAGAGAGTTCCCGCTCCGGCACTGCGCAGCGTTCTGTGATTGCGTGCGGGCAAGCCATCGGACAAGGCAGCGCATGATTCGCCGCGTCCTCCTGCTCTCAGCCATCCTTGTCACCAGTGGAGCATCCCAATCCCAGTGGGGCGAGGCATGGACGCGAAACATGACTTCACCGGAGAAAGGTCTCGCGGAAAAATTCGACACGAAAACCGGCGAGAACATCCTCTGGCGGGCTGCCCTCGGGACGGAAGCTCATTCATCACCTGTCGTGTCCGGCGGGCGCGTGCTCATTGGCACCAACAACGGCAAGCCCCGCGACCCGAAACACGATGGCGACCGCGGTGTCCT
>JANOZA010000018.1:0-23064 GCA_031429155.1 Verrucomicrobiota bacterium
TGGTATGCGACTCGTGGGTTTGGTGCGTCATGAAGTGCCGAAGGTGCGGGTCGCCAAAGCCGTGGTCAGCCAGCGCCATCAACCTGAAACGGAAACACTTTGCGAATGAGCGTGACCCCGACCGAAGTGGTGATCTATACCGATGGCGCCTGCAAGGGCAACCCCGGTCGCGGCGGCTGGGGCGCATGGCTGAAGTTTGGCGAGCAGGAAAAGGAACTTTGGGGCGGTGAAGCGCTCACCACCAACAACCGGATGGAACTCATGGCCGCCATCGCGGGGCTGGAGCTGTTGCGGCAGCCCTGCGGGGTCATTCTCTACAGCGACTCGCAGTATCTGGTGGACGCGATGATGAAGGGCTGGGCCGTAAAGTGGCGGAAGAACGACTGGTGGCGCACGAACAAGGACCGCGCGGTGAACATTGACCTCTGGGAGCGGCTGCTGCCGCTGTGTGAACGGCATCAGGTGGAATTCCGCTGGGTCAAAGGACACGCCGGCAATGTGGAGAACGAACGCTGTGATCAACTCGCGATGGCCGCGCTGCGCCAGCTTGGCCTGCCAGCCGACGAAGGCTACGAGAACAAACCCGAAACCGACGGCGTTCGCCCCGCCATCCAGGAAGGCCAGCCGTGCCGAAAGTGCGCGACCACCGTCATCAGACAGCCGGGCCGGCGCAAGCCCGGGCGGGACACATGGTTCGAGTACTACCTTTACTGCCCACAGTGTAAGACGACCTATCCCGTGGAAGAGGCCAGACGTTTTGCACAACAAACTCCCCAGCTTCTGTGAGGCAGGCAGCCCCCACGCGCAGGACGGGGACACTGTTATGGGAAACGCCTGCCCGGCGGATGCTCCGCCCATCGTGCGGCTGGAATCGCGCCCCATCACGACGGAATTTCTGCCGTGCCGCCTCCATCAGAGCGCACACGTTCAAAAACACGCCATGGGTCTGGCTGGGCGGATTGAAGCAGATCAATCCGGCAGCCTATCACTGCTGGATGCGGGAAGCGCAGCAGGCTGGAACTCCAGTTTGATTGCAGCGGAGCAAAGGGCTGCACAAAAATATGAGCCTCACCGTCAGGCAGTTACGTGCGCTCTTGAAAGTCCCCGCCGGGCCGGCGTATCAGTATGCAGTTCTTTGTCAGCTTAATGCCCCGGCTTCGCCGCCGGGACAGCGGGGGACCCAAATCCCGTTCACACCGGCTCATCTGCCGGTCAGACTTGGGGCGCACGATGCCTGCAGCATCGGGAACACTTGGTGGTTCCAGCCCGACAGCTAACCTCGTCAGCCAGCACCGGGAGACAAACGGACGCAGCTCTTCTTTCTGTGAAATCTGAAAGTGGAGAGGCGGCCCGGAGGCCTTCCTCTTCAGAGAATTCCGGCGCCGCTCAAGCCACGCAGAGCGAGGCGGAGCCGATTCACAAAACACAAAAAGAAAGAAAGCAAAAAATATGATTCCGGACATTCTGTTCTGGACAGGTATCACCGTGGCCACTCCCCTCGTGTTGTGGTTTCTCCTCAGCCTCGTCGTAGGCATCCGCTACATCCCGCACAGCCGGGTGGGCATCATCGAAAAACTCTGGTCGTCGCGCGGCTCGCTCGTTGAGGGCCGCATCCTCGCGCTAAAAGGCGAAGCCGGCTACCAGGCGCGCATCCTCCGCGGTGGCCTGCACTTCGGCTATCCGTGCTGGATGTTCAGCATCCACAAGGTGCCGCTCGTCACCATTTCCGAGGGCCGCATCGGGTACGCCTATGCCCGCGACGGCTCGCCGCTGCCGCCGGAGCAAACGCTGGGCCGCACGGTGGCCTGCAACTCGTTCCAGGACGCTGCTGCGTTCCTCAATGACGGTGGCCAGCGTGGTCGTCAGCGCGGCATCCTGCGCGAGGGCACGTATGCCGTCAATACGGCTCTCTTCATCGTCATCACCGAGCAGATGGTTTACACCGGGCCCGTCACGAAGGACGAAGCCGCGCAGTTGCGCACCTGGCAGGCGGAACTCGGCAGCGTCGCCGGTTTCGCGCCGGTTAAAGTCGGCGCGTCCAGTGCCAGCCGCGCCATTTCCGTGGCTCAGGGCAACGATGACACCAACGCCATGGAGAACGGCCTCACGCCTTCCGACAACCTCGGCGTGCTCACCGTCCACGACGGCCCCACGCTCCAGCCCGGCGAATTCATCGCCCCGCAGGCCGGCGGCGACGAACACGGCGCGGGCCACAATTACTTCCAGGACCCCGAGCAGTTCCTGACACTCGGTGGCCGCCGCGGTCGCCAGCTTCAGGTGCTCACGGACGGCACGTATTTCATCAATCGCTGGTTCGCCACGGTTGAGTTGCGTCCCAAGACCCTGATCCCCATCGGTTACGTCGGCGTGGTCATCAGCTACTACGGCCAGAACGGCGAAGACGTCACCGGCGCGGGGTTCCGCTACGGCGAACAGGTCAGCCGCGGTCAGCGCGGTGTCTGGAAGCAGGCTCTCACGCCCGGCAAGTATGCGCTCAATCCCTACGCGCTCAAAGTGGAACTCGTGCCCACCGTGAACTTCGTGCTCCGCTGGATCAGCGGCCAGACGGAGAGCCACCGCTACGACGAATCGCTCGCCAGCATCCCCATCATCACGGCCGATGCCTACGAGCCGCTGCTGCCGCTCTCGCTTGTGCTGCACATTGACTACGAAAAAGCCCCGCGCGTCGTGCAGCGGTTCGGTGATGTGAAACGCCTCATCAGCCAAACGCTCGATCCAATCCTCACCGCGTACTTCCGCGACGTAGCGCAGTCTTCACACATGCTGGAACTGCTCACCCACCGCGAGGACATTCAGAAACGCGCCACCGAAGAACTCGGCCGTCGCTTCTCCGAATACGACATCAACTGCGTCGCCGTCCTCATCGGCCGCCCGGAATCCGATGCCCGCAAACTCAGCCACGGCGAAGACCCGATTGAGGCGCTGTTCGACCAGCTTCGCATGAGGCGTCTCGCCGACGAACAGCGCGAGACCTTCGCCAAGCAGCAGGAAGCCGCCGTGCGCCTCAAGGAACTCAATCACGCCCAGGCCGAAGCCGAGCGCCAAACGCACCTCACCGCCACGAAGGTGGAAATCGAAATCGCCTCCAACCGCGGCGCTGCTCAACTCGCCGAAGCGCAAAACATGGCCAAACGCGAAGTCACGCTGGCCGAAGGTCAGGGCCGCGCCGCGCGCCTGCTCGGTGAAGGTGAAGCCTCCCGCATCGCGCAAATCGGTGAAGCCGAAGCCCGCGTCAGCCAGCAGAAAGTCGAAGCCCTCGGCGACCCGCGCCTCTATGCGCTAAACCAAATCACCGACAAACTCGCCCAAAGCCAGCAGCCCCTGGTTCCCGAACGCCTCATCGTCCTCGGCGGCGGTGGTGACAGCAACAACGGCCAGGGCGGCCTCTTCCAAGCCATCATGCAGGTCCTCACCACCTGGCAGGTCGTGCAGGAGGAAAAGCCGGAACCTGAGAAGAAAATTGCCGCGTAAAACCACGGGCGCGTCCGGGAAACCGGACGCGCCCTTTTTGTGGCTTTCGTTGATGCGCAGCCTCGAAGTTTTCGTTTAGCAAGAGCTTCAGATTGCGCTGGAGAGAGCAGAGGATTAAGCGCGGCCGCATGTTTCAGTCACTTGCAGTCTATTGCGGTTCCAGTCCGGGGAATGATGCGCGCTATGTCCGGCTCGCGCATGATGCGGGCGCGCTTCTCGCCCGGCGGGGAATCCGGCTCGTCTATGGCGGCGGCGGAGTGGGCATGATGGGGGCGGTGGCGGACGGCGCGCTGTCGGAGGGCGGTGCCGTGACCGGGGTGATCCCCACATTTCTCAATACCCGCGAACTCAAGCACCCCGGAGTGGCGGACATGCGGGTCGTGACAACGATGCACGAGCGCAAGATGCTCATGGTGGACCTCGCGGAAGGCTTTATCGCGCTGCCGGGTGGGTTCGGGACACTGGACGAACTCTTTGAAGTCCTGACCTGGAGTCAGCTGGATATTCATAGCAGTCCGGTGGGAGTGCTGAATGTGGACGGCTACTACGACGGCGCGCTCGTCTGCCTCGACGGCATGGTGAGCCGCGGTTTCCTGCGTGCCGAGGACCGGGCGCGGCTGGTGTCTGCCGAAACGATGAAAACCCTGCTGGCGACGATGGAGGAATGGCGGGCGCCGGAGACGCTGAAGTTCAGCCTGGCCCGGCGTGTGGAGGTGCTGGCGTGAGTTTTTTCGGCGAATTTCAGTAAGCCGCGCCTGGCGTGGCGCTGTGGGTGGACTTTTCGGGAGCCTGCGCTCTCTTACCTTATGATTCGCCCCACCGCTCTCGTCCTTCTCCTCGCCGCCACTTCCTTGCCCGCGCAGGAGACTCCTCCCGCGTCGCCTGCCCCACAATCGCCCGAAGTCGAACGCGCGATCGGCTCGGTATATCCCGCCCTGGTGCTCATCCAGGTCGTCATGGAGGAAGGCGACGACGGACGCATGAAGAAGATGCGCGGCAGCGGCAGCGGCGCGATTATTTCCGCCGAAGGGCATGTCCTGACGAATCACCACGTCGCAGGGCGCGGCACGCGGTTCGTCTGCACACTTTCCACCCGGGAGGAAGTGGATGCCACCCTGATCGGCACGGATGCGCTCTCCGACCTCGCGATTATCAAGCTCGATCTCGCCACCCGCCGGCTCAAGGACCAGCCGCTGCCGGTCGCGAAGTTTGGCGACTCGGACAAACTGCGAGTCGGCGACTCCGTGCTCGCCATGGGCAGCCCCGGCGGCATTTCCCAGTCCATTACCCGCGGCATCGTCGCGAACAAAGAAATGATCGTGCCGCGCAACCAACTCGCGATGACGCTCGACGGCGAAAAAGTCGGCGAACTCGTCCGCTGGATAGGCCACGACGCCGTGATCTATCCCGGCAACAGCGGCGGGCCGCTCGTGAATCTCGCCGGTGAAATCATCGGCGTAAATGAAGTCGGCATCGCCAGTCTCGGCGGGGCCATTCCGTCGAATCTCGCAAAGGCCGTCGCCACCCAACTGATTGCCAGCGGAAGCGTGGTGCGGAGCTGGATCGGAGTGGAGGCACAGCCGCTGCTGCGCGCCATGGAAAAGGATAAGGGCGCGCTCGTCGCGGCGGTGCTCAAGGAAAGCCCGGCGGAGAAGGCGGGCATCCAGGCCGGCGACTTCATCACGGAATATAACGGCACCGCGCTGCCGGACTGCCACGCGCCGGAGGACATCCCGGTTTTCAATGCCATGGTGCTCAACACCGCGCCCGGGAGCAAGATCATCATCAAAGGCCTCCGCAGCGGCCAGCCTCAGACATGGGAAGTCACCGCCGCGCTGCGCGAGCCCAATCTCGCCCGGGAGACGGATCTTTCCGGCTGGGGTCTCACGGTCCGGAACCTGACGCGAGCTTCGGCACTCGAACGCCGCCGCACCGACACCATGGGCGTCCTCGTTCACACGGTCAAAGGCGGCGGGCCCACTTCCGAAGCCAAACCGCCGCTCAAAAGCGACGACATCATCACCGGTGCCGCCGGCAAGCTCATCGCTAACATTGACGAACTCCGCACGTTCACCCAGGAATTCACCAAAGGCGCGACTGCCGCGAAACCGCTGCTCGTCAGCTTCGAGCGCGGGCGGGAGAAACTGATCACCGTAGTCAAAGTCGGACCCGAGCCGGAGTCGAAGAAAACCCAGCAGGCCGAGAAACCGTGGTTCGGCGCCACCTTGCAGGTCATCACTGCCGACCTCGCCGAGGCGCTCGGCATCGCGGGTAAGAAAGGCGTTCGCGTCACCGCCGTCGCTCCCGGCTCGCCGTCCGCCGCAGGAGGCGTGAAAGAAGGCGACATTTTCCTCAAGCTCGACGGCCGCGTCATCAACGCCGCCCGCCCGGAGGACTCCGAGGTCTTTCCAGAACTGATCCGCTCCTATCCCGTCGGCAGCAGCGTCGAAATCGAAGGACTCCGCGACGGCCAGCCGCTCAAGCTCACCGCCACTCTAACTAAGCGCCCGCAGGACGACAACGAACTCGCGGAATACAAAGACGAGCGCTTCGAGTTCACGGCCCGCGACCTTTCCGCCTCGCGCCGCCTCGGTGCCCGGCTCGAGGATGGCGTCAAAGGCGTGAGCATTGAAAAAGTCGAATCCAACGGCTGGGCCGCCCTCGGCGGTCTCGTCGCCGGCGATGTCCTGCTCAAGCTCAACGGTGCCGACATGGACTCCATCGCCACCCTGAAGGCGATGCTCCTCAGCTTTCGCGAAACCAAACCCCGCAGTGTCATCCTCTTCATCCAGCGCGGACCACGGACGGCCTTCATCGAAATCGAACCCCGCTGGTAAACTCCAAACTCCCATCACCTCATGAAAAACATCCTCATCTCCTCCATCCTCCTCGCCACTCCCGCTCTCGCGGCAAATGGCGAACTCAAAGCCGCTGCTCAAAAGCTCTCTGATGCGCACAAAGACTCCATCGTCTGGCTCAGCGTCATCGCGAAGACCAGCATGACCACCGACGGCGATGCCCCGGCGCAAATCAAAGCCGCGCTCCAGGGTCAGGACAAGGAGACCAAGAGCGAAGCCACCGGCACCGTCGTGGATGCCAGCGGACTCATCGTCACTTCCCTCGCAGCGATAGACAAAGGCTCAGTCGTGGACGGAAAGACCGTCAACACCCCGATGGGCCCGATCAAGCTCCGCTCCACCACCGAGATCAAGGAAGTGAAAATCATCATGCCCGACGGCACCGAGATCCCTGGCGACCTCGTGATGAAAGACGCGGACCTCGGCCTCGGCTTTGTGAAAGTGCGCAGCGACAGCAAGGAAGCCCAGGGCGTCACCTTCCACAGCATTGACCTCAACGACTCTGCCCCCGGCGCGATGCTCGACGACTGTATCGGCCTCGGCCGACTCGACGAGAATCTGAATCGTGAGCCCAGCATCATCACTTCTGAAATTAGCGGAATCACGACGAAGCCGCGCACGTTTTACCGCGTCATGACCGATGCCACCGGCTGCCCGATTTTTCTCTCTACCGGCAAGCTGCTCGGCATCTCCGTGATGCGCCAGCCCCGCGGCGACATTGACGGCGGTGCCATGCAGATGAGCCCCGTCGTCCTCCCCGCCGCCGATGTGGCAAAAGTCGCCGAGCAGGCGAAGAACGCCAAGCCCGTAGCCCCGCCGGAGAAAAAGGAGGAAGCGTCTGAAGTGAAGAAGGACGAGAAACCTGAGACGAAGAAGGAAGACGCTGCCCCGGAAACGAAGCCCGAGGGAGCGAGCAAGGATTCCTGAGCGCCCCTCGTGGTTCTCTGTCATCCCGAGGACGGGAAATTCGCCTGACACCGAGATGTGGTCACGGGCGATGCACCTCTGAAGCCGCCATCGTGTACGACACCCGCCAGACACGCAGACTCATTCGCGTGCGAGTCACTGCACCCTGAGCCAGCGCGCCTTCATTTTCCGCAACATCAGGCCCGCAGCGAGTCGAGCAGCCCCTTCTTCTGGGCCAGGAGGGAGTGCTCCGTATCAATCTTCCGCTGCAGGCGCATTAGTCCTTCGAGCAGTGCCTCGGGCCTTGGGGGACAGCCGGAGATATAAACGTCCACGGGAATGATGCGGTCCACGCCCTGGAGAACGGCATAGCTGCGATACATGCCGCCGCTGCTGGCGCAGGCGCCCATCGCAATGCACCACTTGGGATCAGCCATCTGGTCCCATACGCGTTTCACGGCCAATGCCATCTTATAAGTGACCGTGCCGGCGACGATCATCACATCCGCCTGACGGGGCGAGAAACGCATGACCTCCGCACCAAAACGGGAAATGTCGAAGCGGCTGGAAGCTGTGGCCATGAGTTCGATGGCGCAGCAGGCGAGGCCCATCGGCATCGGCCAGAGCGAGTTCTTGCGCATCCAGTTAATGGCGGCATCGAGTCGCGTGAAGATGATATTGCCCTCGATCTTGGAATCGTAGGCGGCGGAGGTAAGGGTGGCTTCGGCCATGGAGTGGGTGGGGGAGAGTGGTGCGGATGTTGAGTCGCAGGCCCGGCGATGGCAAGGGGCAAGGTTCAGGCCCTGCCGGCATCTTCAATCGGCCAGGATATACCGCCGGTTGGTGTAGAGGGCGTCGGCGGTAGTGAAGAGAGCGGCTCCATCCTGCTGGAGACCAAGGAAGATTTCGTCCTCCTTTGCGCGCTCCATCTTCCCTGACCCAATGACGCCCTGCCAGTATTCGACGCTCTTATTCAGACCGAAAACGACCTGCCGCTGGTCGCGATAGATGGCGATGGAGCGGTTGTGGTGCATGAGGCTCTTGTTGCGCTCGGCGGCTCCAGGTTTCAGCAGATCGTGACCGTAGAAGAGCGAACGGTAGGGACGTCCGATGAGACCGAGAATGGTGGGCGTGATATCAAGCTGACACCCTGGCACATCAATGCGCTGAGGCTTATCCACGACGCAGGGGCCGGCGATGAGAAATGGAATCTGGTAGCTCTGCAGCGGGATCGTCTGGCTGCCATACACGCGCGCCCCGTGGTCGCCAGCGACCATGAAGATGGTATCCTGCCAGAACTTCTCGGCTTTCGCCCGGCGAAAGAAATCGCCGAGGGCCCAGTCGGAATACTTCACGGCGTGGTTTCGCTGCCGGACATTGGGATCTTCAGGAATGCGACCCGCGGGATACGAGTAGGGCTTGTGGTTGGAGACCGTCATAAACGAGACGAGGAATGGCTGCCCGGTCTCGTGCATCGCGCGCATCTCCTCGATCCCGCGGTGAAAAATATCTTCATCGGACACTCCCCACGCAGTGGTGTGTGCGGGGTTCTCAAAATGCTTCTGCTCCACGATGCGGTCCCACCCGTTCGGCAACACATAGCCGCTGATGTAGTCGAACGTGCCGCGTCCGCCATAGATGAACAGGGACTGGTAGCCGTCGCGCTTGAGGACGCGTCCCACAGTCTCGACGCGGTCCGTTTTGTCGCGGGCGAGAATGCTGTCCCCTGGGAGTGGCGGGATACTGGAATAGACGGCCTCGAAGCCACGGATGGTGCGGTTTCCATCGGCGAGAATTTGCGTGAACAGCATACCGTCCTCCGCCGCGAGCTTGTCCAGCTCAGGTGTCAGGGATTTTTCAGTGCGTCCGAGGGAGCCGAGAAATTCCGAGCCGAGGCTCTCCACGAGAATGATGCACACGTTTCGCTTCGGCCTCGCGGGATCGCCGGCGATGTCGCGTGTGAGGGAAAGGCGTGCGGCATCGAGCCACTTCTCATTCTCGCCCTCGTCCAGCTTTCCTTGAGCATTCGGCATCGGAGCGTCGGCCACCTCGGGCCCAACGAAGGTTGCGCCTGGTTCCTCCAGCAGCTTGCGAACGCGTCGAAAAGCTTCGGCGCGCGGCAAGGAGACATAGTAGGCGTCGAACTCCAGGTTCCGCGTCCACGCGGCATTCACAGCCGAGGCCCAGCCATTGTTCGCCAGTTGATTCACTACGCGCTCTCCACTGAACGAAGTCTCCGATGGCCTCACAGAAAAGAAGGCGGCAACTGCCACGGCCAGCCAGCCGAAGACCACTCCCACGCGGGCTGCAGGACGTATCCCGCGCCAGTCAGGCGGGAACTTGCGAAAGGCCACCCAACTCAAACCGCCGCCGCAGATCACGCAGGCCGCGATGATCGCGGGCACGGGATAACTCTCCCAAATATTAGTAAACACCTCGTGGGTGTAGAGCAGGTAGTCTATGGCCACGGTATTGAAGCGTGACGTGAATTCTTCAAAAAAGAACCACTCGCTGATGAGCAAAAACACGCCGGCTATGCAGCAGAGAGTGATGACCACACGAAACAGCAGTCGCCACAATGGAAACGACCGATAAGGGGTGAGAATAAAGAATTTCACCGGCCACAGCGGCAGCCACGCGAGCGTGGTGAGAAACGCCGAGAAGCCGATCAACACCACCGGTGCGAACAGCGCCATTGCCGCATCAATGTGGAGCCCTGCGCCAAACGCACGAAGAGCATCTCCAGCGGTGGCAGTGGAAGGCCGGAAGTGAATCCACAACGCGATCCGCAAGAGCGTCCAGGAAAGAAAGGCCGCCGCGCTGAAGAAAAGCGGAAAGCGAAGGACGGAAGGAATTTTTCGGATCAGAATGCGGGGCATAGAAGGGCGTGAATGAATGTCAGTGCCGCCTCAATCATGGAAGCGCGGCGACAGAAACTCGCACGTATCGCCTTCCGCTGGTAACGGCGGCACTGTCCCTCACCGTGACCCGCTCCCACTCGGCATCAATGGAAACTACTGACGGAGTCAGTCCGGCGTTCCAAGTGTTCAGGTCACCGGAGAACTGCGGCGTATAGCTAAGGCTTGAGCCACCAGGGGGCTTGCGGCGGAGGAAAGTGACCTCCAGAGATTTTCCGCCGGGGACCGTGACGAGTTGTGCAGTGGGCAGGCCGGAAGTGGCGGAGCTTGCGGCGACGTCGGAAAGTTGCGGGTTAAGATTGAAGGCGAACTCAAGGAGGTTGTTGAGCCCGTCAAGCTCGCCGTCGAGTGTGGCGTCGGAGGCATTGTTAGGATTCAACCCGTGAGCCAGCTCCCAGTTGTCAGGAATACCGTCGCCGTCCGCGTCGCCGCCGCTGGCCTGGGCATTCCCCGCTCCCGGCGTAGGGTTCAGGAAACTGACCGCTCCAGTACCGTCGGGGAAGCGGCCCTCGGTGACGGCGGCAGCATGGGCCGACGTGACGGCGCTGTCGAGCAGCGTGCCCGCGGAGGTGAAGAGTGCGAGCCCTTCGCCGGCTTCGATGAAGAAATTCACATGACCGGGCGTTCCGGCATTGTCGTTGTCTGCGGTCCATAGCTGCCAGCGCGCAGCGCCGCTGCCGGCAACGAAACTTAACGGCGGGATGAAGCTCTTGCTGCGGTCGGAGAAGTCGTCGGTGAGGAAATTGCCGCCCAGCGTCGCGGGCGTGGCGCTGGTGTTATGCAGTTCCAGCCAACCGGGTGTACCGTCAGCGAGCCATTCGTTGAGCTTCACATTCGTAGCCTGCACGACGGCGGCGGCGGAGTTGAGTGCGCTGCGGGTGGCAGTGTTCAAAGCGTAGTTGCCGCTGCCGTTGGGAATGCGCCCGATGGAGAAGTTTGGAATCTGCCGTCCGTAGTTCATGGATGCAAGCAAGCCGCCGCCACTGGCGCGCGATTTGAAGAGGAAGACTCCGCCGCCTGCGCCGGTGAGTGCGTAGCCGCTGTTGTATGGGGCGGTCGCTGTGGGCAGCGTTAGGCCATTGCAATGGACTATCAGGTAGCCGCCCGCCGCGAGGCTGGTGCCGGCGGGGAATGCGAAGGCGCGGGGATTGCTCACATCATTGGTCACACTCACGTCGCCGAGATCGGCGGCACTGGCGCCCGTGTTGTAGAGTTCGATCCAGCCGTTGAACGAGCCGTCGGGATTAGTCTGTGCGGTGTTGATAGGGAGCACCTCATTGATGACCACAGCATCCGCGCCGGTGGAGGCTGCGGTGTAGCCGATGGTGAGTTTCATCCCCCATGTGATATCGCTGCTTCCCGTGGCAGCGCTTTGCGTGCCCTGCTGGTGGACGGAAACGGCAAGTACGTTGTCGCCGATGACGAGGCCATTTGTGTTGAGTGTGAACGTCTCGAAGGTGTTGTCGGGAGCGGTGGTGGGCGTTTGAAGCGCGTAGGTGTCCCCGCCCGCGGGCAGGCGGATGCGCGTGCCGGCGGTGGTGGTGATCTCCTGGCCGTTGAGGTAGAAAATGGGCGCGTCGTCGCAAAGCATTTTCGCCGTGAAGGTCACGCCCGTCAGCGTGCCGGAGTAATTGAAGTGCGTGCGGAAGTAGTAGGTCTGCCACGGGTGGGTGGTGTTGTAGCCGTTCAGCAGCGTGGTGTAGGCGAAGCCGTCCGTATTCGAGGGAACGGCGGAACTCTCTATGTAAAACGTGCCGGGAGCGGACGGCCATGCGGTGTCCCCAAAGGCCGTGTCCTTCCAGTTCGTAGCGCCCGCGAAAGGATCGGTCGCGCTCTGCATGTACTTCCAGTTTTGAGCGGGCAGCACGGCGTCCACGCTCTGCGTCGCACCGCCGCCGCTGCTGACCTGAGGATTCGGAGCGCCGGGCGTCGGCTGACTGAAGAACGCAATCGGCGCGCCGCCATTCGGAGTGCGGCCCTGGCTGATGTCCGTGCTCTGCGGGCCATAGACCACATTGTCCACCAATGCCTTCGCGATGTCGAAGAGTCCGATCTCGCCCTGCTCAGCGGCGAGCCTGAAGCTGAGATGGTCCGCCCCCTGCGCGATGTCGCCGTCGGCCTTGTAGAAGTTGTAGCCGCTCGGGCCGAGGAAGGTGAGCTGACGGATCTGGAATTGGTTCGGCCATGCCTGGGGATTGTCGGTAAGGAAACAGCCGCCGAGATTCACAGGCAGCGCGCCGGGATTCATAAGTTCCACGAAATCCTGACCGGCGAGCACCTGCGCGTCGGCCAGCCATTCATTGAGCTTCACCGCTGACACACTGCCCTGGGCGACAACCACATTCGCCGCGCCAAACGTGGGCCGGCACATGTCCCACACGCCATCCGTCGCGCGCCGGCCGGCGGAGAGATCGGCGATTTGAGAACCGAATGGCACCACGTCCGCGATGCCCCCGCCCGCTGCTGCGGATTTGGTGAGCGTGAGCGTGTCCCCGGCGTCCTTCAATCCAAAGCCCGTCTTCGGCGCGGGCACACTGGCGCTGTTGCTGGCGTAAATGATGAGGTAAGTGCCGGCGGCGAGGTTCGTGCCGGCGGGGATGGCATATTTAAATGGCAGCGCCGCATTGTCCGTGAGACCCCAGCCGTCCAGCACGACAGTGGAGGTGCCGGCGTTATAGAGTTCAATCATATCGGGGAAGACGCCGCTGAAGCCCTGCGTCTCGGTGTTCTTCGCCAGCACTTCGTTGATGCGCACGCCATTCACCGGCGGGAAGTAACTTGTGTTGACCGTCCAATTCACACTGGAAACGCGGGCATCCGTGCCGAGCGCAGCATCATCCTGATAAGTGCCCGCATCATTCTTGCCGGACACGTCCACCGTATGCGGGCCGTTGGCGAGACCGGCCACGGTGATCGGTGTGGTCGTCGGCGTCTCCGCGCTCCATGCGCCGCCATCGCGCCGCCATTTATAATGCGTCCAGCCACTGCCGCCGTTCGACCATGCGCCGGTGCCGGCGGGAATGCCACTGCCGTTCACCAGACGCCCGACGGTAAGCGTCGCGCCGGTCAGATCCGTCGTGCCCTGTGGCGCGCCGCCGATACTCACACCGATGGGCCGCGCACCGCCTTTGTCTGCGCCGTTCGGGCCAGTGCCCTTCGCCGGCGAACCGGCCAGCGGCGCGATCTTCGCGCGAATCTCATCGCGCAGCCGGTGATAATCATACGGCCCGGGCGTCGGGATGTTCGTGTCGGTAAGCCGGGCATCGGCGCTGCTGTTCCCGCTGCCCGCACCGCTCCATGCCATGCCTGGCGGGAGGAGATTGTTGTTCCATGTCGTCGTCTGGGCGAGGCCCGCCCCTGGATAGTTCCGCGTCAGCGCCTGCGCACTCTGAATGACGTTACCCTCGGCATACATGCCTCCAGCTTCACGGTAGGTATCGTCGCCAAAGTTGAGTACGCCGGTCACCGCGTCCTGGCTGCCGGTGTTGTTCTGGTTGATGACCGTGTTATTGAGGAACGTGTAGAAATTCCCCTCCTTCGCCGTCGCCGCCTGATCCAGGTCGTAGAACAGATTCCCTACTACAGTGATATGCGAGACGCCGCTCAGTTGTTGCAGCGTCATCGTGACGCCGGAGGCGATGGTGCCGGAGAAATTGATCGCACCGGTGTCTGCGTTCGCGTCCGCGGCAGTGAGATAGAGCTTCACGACCGTCGTGGAAACGACACGCACGAAATACGGGCCGCCGTCGTGCATGTCCGGCACCGCCGCCGGAAAAGTGTTGCCGAGAGTGGTGGTAGCGACCACTTCCTGGCCGGTGCTGAAGCCGTGCGTACCGCAAGTGATCTGCTCCGTCGTGGTATTTATGGCGGTGACATCACGCCGGCTCCCCGCGCCGCCACCGCCGTCATTGCCGCCGCTGATGGCACTCGCGGAGTCCGGCGAGCCGCTGCGGTGGACGTGCATGAAGATGTTCCCCTCACACCACATGTCGGTGCCATCAATATCAAGGAGATCATCGTCCGAGCCGGTCATGACATTGTTGTAGAACTGAAGAATCGCGCCGGGCCGGTTGCCGCCGGTGAGGTCGAGCACGTCATTATAGTCGCTGCTGATGCTGGTGATTTTGCCGAAGTAACTGTCGCGGACAATCATGCGTCCGCCGGCGGGTGCTCCCGCATTCGATCCGTGCACCCCTTCAAAGTAACTGCCCGCCGCGGCGGCGGGGAAGATGCAGTTGCTGATGAGGAATGAGCCGCCGTCGAGGTGCAGGTAGGCCACGGTGTTACGCAGCCATTCACAGTGATCGAGCACGACGTTCGAATTCGAGGCACAGGTCACGGCCGGATCGCCGCCGAACTCAAAAAACGTGTAATAGAAGTGCGTCTCGGGTGCGCCGGCCTGACCGTTGATGGTGATGGTGCCGGCATTCGTCGCCGCGCCTGGCGCGCGGGTGAAGCGAATCGGCTGCCCCTCGGTTCCATCAGCGAGAATGCGCCCGCCGGCCGCCATAGTCATGGTGATGGCACTGCCGAGATAGACGCAGGTGCCCGGCTGAATGGTGAGCGTCGCGCCGCTGCTCACCGTGAGATTTGAGGTCACGGAATACGGTCCGCCCGCAGCGGTCCACGTTGTGTTCGCGGCGATAGCACCGCCCACGGTCGCCACGCTCGCGTCGTCATACCAAACATCGAAAAAGCTCAGTTCGATTTCTGCGCCCGAACTGTCGAATGCCTGAATGCGGATGCGGTTCACGCCAGGGTTGAGCGCGACGGGATTCGCCACCCAGTCGCCCACCGTCGTCGTAAGCCCGGAGCCGGAGGAAGCCGTCACGGCCCACGGCGTGTAGGTCGCGGCGATACCGTTCACTTTCACCGAGGCAGTGTGCGTGCAGTCGGCCTTTCCAATGAGCTTGCACGCAGCCGTGCTGGAAAGCGGGTAGCCGCTGGTGACGGTGAGCGCCACGCCCGCCGTAGTCTGCGCGGCCACACTGGAAATGGTAAGCGACAGCAGCCCGCGGATGTATGATGTGCGGGCGGTGTTGAAGTCCTTCACCGCCTGAATGCTGGCTGAATCCCACACCGGCCCGAGGACTTCATCTGCCAGCGCATTGAACTGAGTGGCCGAGAACGGCCCGTCGAGCTGGCGCTTCACCTCTGCGAGATACTGCTGCCCAAATACCGGATGCGCCACGACCGGGAACAGCGGGGTCGGAGGATTCCCGCTCTGTGTGCTCTGCGCCATCCGGAAGATGCCGTGCGCCACCGGGTCGCCCGGTGCGGTGGTGCCGCTCGCCCGGTGGAAGAGGGTGTCGAGGTCGTAAGTGATGGCCTTCGCCTTTGGATCAGTCACACCGAAATAGACGTAGTAGTCATCGCCCTCGCCTTTGATGATACTGGTCTCGTTGTTGTCCGCGATGAGGTTGGCGGCGAAGTAAGTCATCCACTGCTTCACATCCAGGCTCGCCTGCACGCTGGTGACAAAATCGGCATCCCAGCTCGGCACGTAGCCTGCGTTACTGTGACCTTTGGCCAGGGATTTCGTCAGCCCGATGAGATCCACCCATTTGTCTTCGCTGACGTTGGTTTCCTTAAAGTAGTTCACGCGATACGGCGTCGGGTCTGCGGAGGCGGCTGGCTGGCCGGCGCTTTGATCACGAAGGTCCGCGCCGAAGCCGCTATCATTGCGGAAACCGCGGTAAAGATTGCCCGAACCGTCGAGCGGGAAGTGGTGATCGCAGAAGTCGGAGTCCTGCACTTCATTGCACGAATAGAAACCGTAGGCCGGATTCCCCGCACCGGCGGCGTTGGTGGCATTGACCCGAACCTGCACAGCACGCGACTCAGCCATGACCAGGCCCGCCTTCCTCATGAGCGAACTGCCGAACAACTGAAACGGCGTATGCTGTGTGTTTAAATTCAGCGCGTGGATGCCGTTCCATGAGCCGGCATTGGCAAACTGCACGTTCAGGCTCTGCGGCGAACTGCTGCGCGAGCCATTGCCACGATTCCGCAAGCCTGACAGCAGACGCATCTTCATGCCCGTGCCGTCGCGGCTGACGAACGTGGCATTGAAACGGGCGTGTGAGTAGGCCTGATCATTCGTCTCGCCGGCGTTGTAGGCAAAGGGTGGCGTGCCGGTGTTGGTATTGATGTTGTTCAACTCCGTTTTGTCCGCTGCCTTCATCACCATGGAGTAAATGGGCTGCGCGCCGGCATACACGGTATCGTCCACCTGGTAGAGACAGTTACAGAAGTGGTCCAGCGTGCCGGTATAGTCGAGTGCCTTTGCCGGCCAGTAGCGCGTGTTTGCTGCGGCATCTATCGCGCGAATGTAATACTCCACGATCGTCCCGTTGGCACGTGCGGTGAGCGAAGCCCCGTATAGTCCATCGCTGGCCAGTCCGTCGCTGTGCGCGCCATCATCGAACATTGGCGCCGTGCTGAACCCGCCCGCTCCGTCGTTCCGGTATCGCAGCGCGACATCGAGGCCGGTCGTTAGCTCGTCCACTACGCGGGCTGTCACCGTCACTGCATCCGTGCTGGAGGGGATCAAAGGGAAATGAGTCACGCCCGTGACGACGGGAGCAACGTTTCCGGCAGCCACGGAATTCACCGCGCCCGGCGTGCCGTTCACCGGCGTGCCGGGCAACCAGTTCTGACCCTCGTTGTTATCAACGCCAGCGTTCATCAGTTCCAGAGACTTACCGGCCCCATCGGCTTCGCTGTTCCAGCCCCAGCCGCGATGGCCAAAGCTCGGCGGGTTGTCCCTTTCGCGCTGTCCCCAGTCGCCGTCGTCCGCATAGTCCACTTCGTCCACCTTCACGAGTAGATTATTCTTCAACACCACGTTGTTCGCCGAATTGGATAGCTGCCCCGTCCAGCCTGCGCCGGAGACGTAGTTCGACACTGCCGGATACTTCGCGTGAAACGCCGCCGGATTCGCTGTCACCACGAGATACCCGCCCGCGCCGATATTCGTCGCCGCTGGAAAGGTGAACGTCACCCCGCTGGTGAACTGCCAGCCACTGACGTCAGTGGCGGCGCCGGCATTGTAGAGTTCAATGTATTCTTCAGCCGGATTCTCCGACGACGGATGATACATGATTTCGTTGATGAGGACATCTGCACGAACGGCGAAGGGCGTAGCGAGAAGCAGCGTAAGGATTTTGCGGTGAAAATTCATGGAGAGAGGAAGAGCGGATGACGGGGCTGTGACGAGGCGGCGAACCCGGCATGGCCCGTCGCTACTTTGAGAGTGGGGCAATGGCAGGTTTAAGGCGTGAAGGTGACCTGGACACGTCCGAAACGCCGAACGGAACTGGCAGCGGCGCTGTCGCGAACGGTCACCCGCTCCCAGTCGCCGTTGAGAGAAATCACAGTGGGAACCAGCCCCCCGCTCCAGGCACCGAGGCTTGAGGAGAACTGCGCTGTGTAGGTGAGACCGGTGCCGCCGGGAGCCTTGCGGCGGAGAAAGGTGAGTTCGAGTGCCCGTCCGCCGGGAAGCGCGACAGTCTTGCCGAATGGCAGACCTGAGAGACTCGAAGCTGTGGCTTCCTTTGCATCGCTTACCAGAGGATTGAGGTTAAACGCGAACTCGATGAGGTTTGACGCCCCGTCCTTCTCTGGATCGAGCAGGATTCCGTTGTTCGCCGCAGTGAGGCCGTTGGCCGCCGCCCAAGTCGTGTAGGCATCTCCTGCGGGCAGAGAGTAGGTGATGTCCAGCGAGGGACGCAGCGCCGCATCGGTCGCGTATTCGCTGCTCTTCATCGTCCATCCGTCGTCGGGATCGGTCGTCGAAGCGCGCAGCAGCCAGCCGCGGTTGGCGGTGCCACTTTGGAACAGTTCCAGGTCAGCCGTCACATCGAAAATCGCCGGACCGCCGTCCACGTCTGGCACGAGGGAGAACGACGACGCGCTCGCGGCCTCCGTGTTGTTATTGGAAACACCGCCGGTGAGACTGTTCCAGGTCGCGCTGTCGGTCCAATCCACGATCATGCGGTGCGCGCGGAACGTGCCGTCCGAGTCGTAGCCGGTGCCGGCGGGGGTAAAGAGGACTAACTTGGCCGATTGAATGACGGCACCCGCAGGAATCTGTCCGGCTGCGCTGCCGAAGAGACCGTCGAAGCGCACGAGCACCTGGGAAGTCTGATTTCCCGTGACCGCCGTCGTCGTGTCGAGATCCGCCGTCAGGTCCACAGTCGTTGCATGGTTGGCGTCGGGCGTTTCCTGCCAGAGGTGCGTGTCCTTCGCGCCGGTGTAGCCGTTCAGCCCCTGACGAAAAGTGACGGTTGTCACCGCCGGATCGTCACTGAACGGCCCCACGATACTGCGCACCTGCGCGGCGGAACCGGCGTGCGTACTGCTGCTGTACATGTCCTCCAGTGTGCGCAGGAGATTATGGAGCGTCCAGGTGCCTCCGGCCACGGTACCGTTCCTCAGGGATGCACCGTAAAAGACCGTGGGAATTTGATTCGTCGCGTTGTAGTCGTCCTCGTCCCACGTCACGATGAGCAGACTGTTGTGGGTCTTCGCCCACTGTGCGTAAGCATTGAGGTTCGTATTCAGCCATGTGTCACCCTGAAGCCGCGAGCCATCGTGCATGTCGTGATCCTGATTCGGCACCACGAAGCTGACCGTAGGAAGTTGCGTGAAATCGGTCGGAAACTGAGTGAACGCCTTGTTCGCTGTCCCGGCCAGTTGATTTGGCGGAATGGGAGCGACTTTGGCGACCCAGTTGGCCCAGGGGTTGTGCTTGCGGCGGTATTTCACTCCCGGGGCAGTGGCGGTGTGCGGATCGTAATCCGCCCGGTCAATGGGCGGGGCGAATGCATCCGCGGTTTCCAGTTCCTCGCTGTAGCCGGCGAAGGAGAACCCCGCGTCAATGAGTTCGCGCCCGAGATTCGGAGCATTGAACGGATAGTTGGCTGTTGGCGTCGTGGAAAAACCCGGCGGGAGGTTATCGTCCAGCACACCCTGGTTCGAGCCGGAGAAAAGCTGGAGGTAATTCGGCTGACTGGGATGCTCGTGGGCAAACATTCTCCCCAGGCTCACGCCACCATTCGCCAGCGAAGTGATATAGGGCGCGTTGGTGGTGTCGCCGACAATCTGGCCGAACGCGCGGTTTTCCTCGACGACGACGACAACGTGATCGTAACGGTGTGGCGCGGCCAGGACAGAGGTGACGGCGGCGGGCACCGCTGAAGAAACAGCGGCCCTCAAAGCAAAACGGAGGGGGATCATCCTCCTCGACTATACCACTCCCCGCCATTCAAAATGGCAGTGTTTTAACAATGCAGTTATACCCCTGCCGGCGCGCTTTTTGCAGCGGGCAAGAGGCAGCGCCGAAGAGCAAGGTGAATGATCCATGCGAGCAGCATCGTCACCAGAGTGTCGCTCGTGTAGTGCGCTCCCTTCAGCATTTGATACCCGCCCATGATACTGCCCGCGAGGAGCCCGGTAAGGGTGCCGAGCATTCTGCCGCGCCGCGTCGTTGCTAGCGTGGCCAGCGCCACGAGGGCGAATCCACCGCTCGCATGGCCCGCCGGCCAGCACTGACCGCAGCCTTTCGGAGGATGTGCCGGGTCATAGCTGCTCCAGGTTTTCACATACGGCTGCTCACCTCCATAGCGCTCAATGTCCCACGGGCAGAAGACGTTCGTGTATTTCTTTCCCAGCGCCACAATGGCCGGCGTCAGGCCGAGACACAGCAGCACGACCAACGCTTCCCGCACCGGCACCGGGCGCAGCCACGCGGGCATCTTCCGGCGCTTCGCGGCAATGAGCCGCACCAGTAAACTCGCGGCGAAGGCGATGATCAGCCACTTCAGCAGCTTGTGAAAAAGGAACGTCGGCCACCAGGCAAAGCGGTCCACCAGCCACTCACCTGTTCCGAAGTCGTATAGATAATCCTGCAGCGCGATATCGGCGTCACTGATTTGAAAATAGATCAGCACCCCCACCAAAAGCGCCACCGCGGGCCAGAGAGTTTTGTCGAGCCATGATTTTTCCGCTGCCATAATTTGCCGCCGAGCATACCCGCCGGGGCTGTCTGGCAAGCGCACGCCGGAATACCAGAACGGGCTTCATGGCTGGCCGTGGGCATGGTTGGAGTGAAAGTGGGAAACAGGACTGCGGAGGACGCGGAGGACGCGGATAAAGCGGAGCCCGGCAGTCGCGACCCGGGCCCCTCGAAATGCAGGCCCCCTCCCGCAGCCGCCTTCAGAAAATCCGCGACCTCGGCGCTATCCGCGGTTCATCTTTTCTGTTTCAGGCAAAAAAGTGCGCCGCCGACGGCACTGTCAGCGACCCCTGCGGCGTCTTTTACATTTGCCTCCCCCGATGCCACGCCCCTCGTTGCGGTTTCCGCATTTGGCACCACCGGTGTGGCGAGGCCCGCTGCGGTTCCCACATTTGCCTCCGCCAGCCCGGTCCCCCTCGTTGCGGTTTCCACATTTGGCGCCGCCGCATCGCTGGAGCCAAAAGTAAAAGCCACATTTGCCTCCGTGAACCGGGAACTGCTGCTTTCGCCTCCGTTCACCGCCCCCCGGGCTCTCCTTTCGCCCGATCCCACCGCGACCCAAAACCCCTCCCCCGCACCGTCACCGGCGCCGCAGGCAGAGAGCGGCTTCGCATGTAGAGCAGTTGCCGGAAATCATCTCCAGGATTACTGGCCTGTCCGATTGAGATTCCATGTCCGATTGAGATTCCACCTCTGAATGTTCAGGCGCACGACCTCTTGATTGTGCTGGCCATCACGGTGCGTATCTGACGGCCATGCAATTCACTCCCCACATTTCCCGCCGGCACTTTTTGCGCGACTGCGGCATTGGCACTGGCAAGATGGCGCTGGCTTCGCTGCTGACGGACGCCTTTCTCCCGCAGGCGCAGGCGGCGATGATGCCGAAGCCAGCGCAGTTCCCCGGAAAGGCGAAGCGCGTCATCCATCTCTTCATGGCGGGAGCGCCGAGTCAGTTGGAGCTTTTCGACAACAAGCCGGAACTGACGAAGCTTGCGGGCAAGCCGCTGCCGCCATCGGTCATCGGAGGGCAGCGCTATGCGTTCATCCGTCCGGATGCGGCGGTGCTGGGGCCGCAGTTTAAGTTCGCACGTCACGGACAGAGCGGCGCGGAGATTTCGGAAATGCTGCCGTACCTTGCGAAGATCGCGGACGAGATTTGTCTCGTGAAGTCGTGCAAAACGGACCAGTTCAATCACGCGCCGGCGCAGATTTTTTTCCAGACTGGATTCTCGCAACCAGGCAGACCGAGCATGGGAAGCTGGGCTCTCTACGGCCTCGGCGCGGAGTCGCAGAACCTGCCGGCGTTTGTGGTGATGAGCACCGGCAGCGGCATCAGCGGCGGCTCTTCTCTGTGGAGCAGCGGGTTCCTGCCGACCGGCTACACGGGCGTGCGATTCCGGAACCAGGGCGATCCCATTCTGAATGTCGCCAGTCCGCCGGGACTCGATGCGCAGTCGCAGCGGGACACACTGGATGTCATCGGCGCCCTGAACCGCCGCCGGCTCGCCACAGAGGGCGATCCGGAAATCGCGACCCGCATTGCGAACTACGAGATGGCGTTCCGCCTGCAATCCTCCGCACCGGAACTCATGGACCTGCGCAGTGAAACAAAGGAAACACTGGAACTCTACGGCTGCGATCCCGCCAAAGCCGACTTCGCCCGCGCCTGCCTGCTCTCGCGCCGAATGATCGAGCGCGGCGTGCGTTTCATCAATATTTACCACGAAGGCTGGGACGCCCACAGCGATGTGGTCGGCAACGTCCGCAGCAATTGTGGCGCGACGGACAAAGCCAGTGCCGCCCTGGTCATTGACTTGAAACGACGCGGACTGCTCGACGACACGCTCGTCATTTGGGGCGGTGAGTTTGGCCGCACTCCGATGGTCGAGACAAATCCCTCGCTGGGCCGCAGCCTCGGGCGCGATCACCATCCGCAGGCCTACACCATGTGGCTGGCCGGCGGCGGCATCCGTGCGGGAATGAGCTATGGCAGCACCGACGACCTCGGCTTTCACATCGCGGAGGATCCCGTGCATGTTCACGACATGCAGGCGACAATCCTGCACTGCATGGGCTTCGACCACGAGCGCCTCACTTTCCAACATCAGGGCCGGGACTACCGGCTCACGGATGTGCACGGCAAGGTGGTGAAGCCGTTGCTGGCGTGATTCACTTCAAGGATTCCGTCGCGGCGGTTTCCTTCGCTGGAGTCTCCGGCGGCGGGATGAGCCCGGCCTCTTTGCGGCGCGCCCACTCGGCGTCGTAGAGCGTCAATTGCGCTGGCAGCACGGACCGCTTCTGCCCGTTCTCATCGGAGAGGATGATGTATTCCGGCGTGGCTTTCACCAGCTTGCCCATCATGGTGGATCCTTTGCGGCTCGTCCACTGCCGGAAGCCCTGCGCGAGGAGGCGCTCAACACGCTCGGTGCGAAAACGGCGGCGTTCCTCATGACGGCTGACGGCTTCCTTGAGACGGTCGAGCAATCTCAGACCGGTGCTGTATTTCTGACCGTTCGCATCCGTGACCTGGCTGTAACCTCTGAAGCGTTCCAACTCGCGGCCGTTCTTGTCTATGACCACCACTGTCGGAAAACCTGTCACTTTGAAATAGGTTTGGAAATTTTTCAGCGCGGCCAGCTTTTCCTCCGGATATTCGTTCTTACGCGACCCCACCGGATACTGAAGTTTGGTGAGCGTCAGCCTTGCGGAGGCGAACTCATTGAACTCCGGCAGGATGAACAAGTCGTCGTGGAGTTTCGCCGAGAGGCACACTTTGTCGGGCATCTGCGCGAAGAACATCAGCAGCGGTTTGTCTTCCGTGACGGCGACCTTGCGGGCGGCGAGCGGGCTTTTATACCAAAGCGATTTCGTC
>JANOZA010000019.1:0-13557 GCA_031429155.1 Verrucomicrobiota bacterium
GCGGCACGTCTGCCGTGCTGTCCGAAACTGATTTCGCCATGGCTGCACAAGGCAAATCAACACTCCGCACACCGCCGCTCCGGCACCCCATAGCCATGCAGCGCGATCCATAGTTGTGTCAGGTCAGCGGATGATTCCCCAGTGGTTCGCGAACGGCCAGTAAACAAACAGCGCCGGGCCGACGACATTACGTTCCGGGACCGCGCCCCAGTTGCGACTGTCGTAGCTGTTCGCACTGTTGTCGCCCATGGCCATATAGCCTTTGTCCGGCAGGGTCACTTCCTGCGTGACGCTCGGTCCCGTGAGGCCGACAAAATTCCCGCCCGGAGCCTGTCCTTTTGGGATGGTGTAGCCTCCATATCCGGCCTCCTGCTTTGCGACCTTCAACGACCCGGTGCCGGTGGACTTCGCTCCATTAATGAAGAGGTCCGGTTCCTCAACTCTCAGTCGGTCTCCCGGCAGGGCGACGAGTCGTTTAATGTAATGCTGATTCTTCCCGATGGCAGCGATGTTCTCGGTGCTGAACACAAAAACATCGTCGCGATGCGGGCGGCGAAAGTGATACGATACTTTGTCCACGAGCAATTGATCGCCGGACTCGACATAGCCCTTCGCGATCAAGTCGCCGCCGCGGAGTTTTACAGGAGCGAACGAAACCGGCTGTGGGTTATCATCCGAACCCAGGCCGGGAACGGTCCTGCTGGCCGCTGCGGTCACTGCCTCCTGGTGGCAAAGGTCCTGAAGTAACTGCTTCGCCGGGCAGTAGGAGGTGAGCGGCTGTCCGTTGCTGAACATGAGCGTGGTGAAGGTGAAGAAGTTCATCTTCGAGGTCTGCTGGTAGCTGACGAGTTCGACATCGCCCCACTCTTTGGGAACACGGCACTCGGTGTAGTTTCTGCCGTTCCAGGCATACTGCCAGCCTTGCAGGAGGAAGTTGGGATTTCCCTGATCATCACTCATGCGCGTGGCGATGATGCCGTTGAGCGTCGGCTGCATGGACGCCGTGGGAATCTTGAACGGCTGGAGATAGTAAGCGCGAATTCCGAGCGCGACGATGACGGCGACGATGATGACTTCGACGTTCTCTTTCAGCGGCGAAGCGTTGTAGTTCGGCACCGCCCCTTCGCAGACCTTGAGCAGTTTCTTCTCCAGGCCGTCGAGGGACTCGCGGTCCTTCGCCTTGAGCGCTGCGTCGTAGGCGGACTTGGCCTCATTCACTTCCACCAGACGGTCATCAGGGATTAGGTCGCGCTGATAAGCGATGAATTTTTTGACACCTTTGGAAAACCGGTCGGCCTTCTTGAGCCATGAGGGAGAAAGGAAGTGGATCATTGGAAAATGGAAAGGCTGGTATTAGTCCCCGGTCTTGAGCACTGCGACAAATGCCTCCTGCGGAATGTTCACTTTGCCGATCATCTTCATGCGTTTCTTTCCTTCCTTCTGCTTCTCGAGGAGTTTGCGCTTCCGGGAAATGTCGCCGCCGTAGCATTTGGCGGTGACGTTTTTGCCCATGGAGCCGATGCTCTCACGGGCGATGATCTTACCTCCGATGGCGGCCTGAATGGCGATGGTGAAGAGCTGCTTCGGGATCACCTCTGCGAGCTTTTTGGCCAGCGTGCGTCCACGGTTCTCGGCTTTTTCGCGATGCACGATGGTTGCAAAGGCGTCCACGGGCTCGCCGTTGATGAGCATTTCCATTTTCACCAGATTCTCGGGCCGGAATCCATGGTGTTCATAGTCCATGCTGCCGTAGCCGCGGGTGATGCTTTTGAGCTTATCGTTGAAGTCCACGAGGATTTCATTCAGCGGCAGTGTGCAGGTCAGCATGACGCGGTTGGCGTCCAGCGTCTCAGTGTTTTCAAGGATGCCGCGCTTCTCGGCCACGAGTTGCATGATGTCGCCGATGCACTCGTTGGGGATGAGGATGAATGCACGTACGATGGGTTCGCGCATTTCATGGATGTGGCCTGGGTCCGGCATGAAGGTCGGATTGTCTATCTTCATCTCGTCGCCGTTCGACATCGTGATCTCATATACGACGCTGGGATACGTGGAGATGATGTCCATGTCATACTCGCGGCGGAGGCGCTCGACGATAATTTCCATGTGCAGCAATCCGAGGAAGCCGCAGCGGAAGCCGAAGCCCAGTGCGGCGCTGCTTTCCTGCTGGAACTTGAAGGCGCTGTCATTGATCTGCAGCTTGCCCATCGCCAGTTTCAGATGCTCGAAGTCATCGCTGCTGACTGGATAGATGCCGCTGAAAACCATCGGCTGGATTTCTTTGAAGCCCGGCAGTGGCTCCTTCGCCATGCGGCTGGTCTCCATGATGGTGTCGCCGATTTTCACTTCCGCAGTGCTCTTCAAATTGGCGACGACGTAGCCCACGTCGCCGGCTTCGAGGAGGTCGGTCTTCAATTGCTTCGGCGTGAAGATGCCAACTTCTTTTACCTCGTAGGAATTGTTCGTGGCATACATCGTGATGCCGGTGCCCTTCTTGAGTGATCCGCTGACCACACGCACATACATGACGACGCCGCGGTAGGAATCGAACACACTGTCAAAGACCGATGCCCGGAGCAGTCCGTCCTCCGGCACTACAGGTGCCGGCACGCGCTCAATCACGGCTTCGAGAATGTCATCAATCCCAATGCCCATCTTGGCACTCGCCAGGATCGCCTCTTCGTGGGGGATCATGAGAATATCCTCGAGCTGTTTATAGACTGCCGGCAGGTTGGCACTGGGCAGGTCTATCTTGTTGATGACGGGAATGATGGTCAGCTTTTGACCGACGGCGAGGTGGTGATTGGCCACCGTCTGGGCTTCCACGCCCTGAGCGGCGTCCACCAGGATCACCGCGCCCTCACACGCCGCTAGACTGCGGCTGACTTCATAGGCGAAGTCCACGTGTCCGGGAGTATCAATGAGGTTGAGCTTGTAATCCTGGCCGTTTTTTGCCCGGTAGATCATCGTCACCGGGTGGCACTTGATGGTGATGCCGCGCTCCCTTTCCAGGTCCATCGCGTCGAGGTGCTGCGCGGTCATTTCGCGCATGGTGACGGTCAGGGTTTTCTCAAGCAGACGGTCCGAGAGCGTGGTCTTCCCGTGGTCAATGTGGGCAATGATGGAGAAATTGCGGGTGTTGGCAGCGACGGACATTCCTTGGTATGATCTGGTCTGGGGGTGGGAAAAGCGGGGCCGAGACTAGAAGGGCATCCCGGGCTTGTAAAGGGGTGCCCTGCACCAGTCGCGCCGTTCCGTCCCTGGCGCAAGGTAACAGCCTGGCTTCAACCCTTGTTGGAGGCGGGAGGGGTGGTTGCTCTCAGCCGTTCCTGCACCTTTTTATCCCGCCGCACTTCCCGCATGCGACGGTAGCCCACCAGTTTCTTACTCTGCTCGTCCCATAGACGGAAGGTGAGCGACTTGAGGCTCGACAGTAGCGTCACGGGTTCGACTGTCTGGAACATGGGGTGGGACTCGTGGCACGCCTGCAAATTGTAGTTCGGAATCCGTGGGCTCAGGTGGTGGATGTGGTGGTAGCCGATGTTACCGGAAAACCACTGGAGGATCCGCGGCAGCTTATAAAACGAACTGCCATGCAGTGCGGCGGCGGTGTAGTCCCACTCCGGCGCACGTTCCCAATAAACACCCTCGAACTGGTGCTGCACGTAAAACATCCAAACGCCCAGGCTTCCGGCGACCATGGTGATGGTCAACTGGATCAGAATATACTGAGTCACGCCAAAAATAGAGGACAGGCCGACCGCCATCGCCAACAGGGCCAGATTCATAGACCACACCGACAGCCGCTCGCGCCATTTTGCTCCCGGTGTCGTGATCCGTTGCCGCACTACGAATAGAGCCAGCGGCGCGATGACGAAGAGGACCACTGGATTGCGCGCCAGTTTGTAAGCGAAGCGCTTCCAGCGGGAGGACTCGATGTATTCCTGCACCGTGAGCGTCCAGATGTCGCCCACTCCACGCCGGTCGAGGTCGCCCGAGGACGCGTGGTGCAGGGCGTGTTCCCAGCGCCAGTGGTAATAGGGCGTTAGCGTCAGCATTCCGGAAATGAATCCAGTGATGGATGTCGCGAGCTTCGATTTGAAGTATGAGCCGTGGCCGCAGTCGTGAAAAATGATGAAAATCCGAACCACGAGCCCTCCCGCCAGCACCGCGAGCGGCAGGATCAGCCAGTGCGAAAGGGTCGAACTGCGCAAAATGTGATACATCAGGAACCAGCAGAGCGCGTAGGGCACGATCGTGTTCGTGATCTGCCAGGCTGCGCGCCAAATTGATGGCTGTTGATACTTCGCTACAATTTTTTTCCACTCGGCGATGGCGGGCAGGGCTGCGGCCTTGTCTTCGATGGTTGGTTGGTCCGTCGCTGCTGGCGTCGCGTCGGGAGGGGATTCGTTGAAGGCTTTCATAAAGATCGGTCGGTTTGAGGAAGCATGTTTAATATCCGGTGGTCCCAGGGAAGGTGTGCCACTCTTTGACTCGCCGCGTTCAGCGCAGGCATCAATGGCAATCAGGCATACGATTCAGATGCAGGAACGGTGTCACTAAGATTTGGGGTTTTCGTCGAGTAAAGGGGACCTTCTTAAGCATTTTGACGCTTCATTTGGGCACTGGGAGTTCGGGTTTTTGGAAAAAGCTGATGATTTCAACAGGATGCGCAGCACCTTCCAGCCATGATCGTCCCACAGCAATCCGTCACCCGTCGCCGTTTTCTCAAGACTGCCGCTGCCGTTGTTTGTGCGCCGGCGATTGCCCGGAGCGCGGAGGCGGAAATCCTCGGGCAGGGGGACCACCGTTATCGCGTCGTTCCAGGCTGGGGCGTGCTCGACGACAAGACGCGGGTGAAGAACTGTCACGGCATCGTCTGCACGGAGGATGGCCACATCATTCTGCTCACCGACGAGACGAAGAACAACTTCCTCGTCTATGACGCTGCCGGAAAGCTCCAGCACAAGTGGGGCGCGGCCTGGCCGGGCGCGCACGGACTGTCGCTGGTGAAACGGGACGGGCGCGAGATGCTCTACTTCACAGACCTTGAGCGGCACCGCGTCTTTCTCAGCACTCTCAGCGGCGAAGTGCAGCAGGAATGGGCCTGGCCGCAGCAGACGGGGAAGTATGGCAAAGAAGAGGACTACCGCCCTTCCTGGACTCTCCACGCGCCGGATGGCTCGTTCTTTGTCCTCGATGGCTACGGGCGTGACTACATCGCGCACTATGGCGCGGATGGAAAGTTCGTGAAGCAATTCGGCGGTGCAGAAGGCGGCATCGTTCATTGGGGACCGCACGGCGGCATGATGGATGATCGCGACGCTGCCAGCCCCGCACTGCTCATCGCCATGAGCGACCAGCAGCACCTCCTCCGCCTGGATACGAGCGGCAAAAAGCTCTCGCAGCACGATCTCCCCGGAGGCAATCCGCGACAGATTCGCCGGAGCGGTAAAAACTTCTTCGTCGCCCACCTTGGGGACAACTGGCCAAAGGACCGGAACTGCCGCGGCTTCGTCTCGGTTTTGGACGAGAATCTCAAAGTCATCTCCAACCTTGCCGGCACCCCGCCCGTCTATGGCGACGACGGCAAGCTCCAGCCCATGAAGCACAACGCCGACATCTTCCAGCACCCCCACGACCTCTGCGTCGGGAAGGACGGCAGCCTTTACATCGCGCAGTTCGCCTCGGGAAATACTTATCCGGTGAAGCTGGAGCGGGTGTAAAAACACTCTTGCCGCTCCCGGCGGTGAGCGGGATACGTCGCGCCCGCCATGACCATCCCGCCTGATCTGCTCGCCAAGATTGATGAATCCATCACACACTATCCTGTGTCTAAGCGCAGCGCTGTGCTCCCGGTCCTGCACCACCTGCAGCATCACTTCGGATACATCACGGAAGCAGCGATCCCTTGGGTCGCGGAAAAGCTGGGACTCCAGCCGATTCAGGTCGCGGAGGTCGTCACGTTTTATCCTGGCTTCCGGCAGAGCGCGCCCGGCAAGTATCACATCCGCGTCTGCCGCACGCTGAGCTGCGCCATGGCCGGCAGCGCAGAACTCATGGAGGATCTCTGCCAAAAGGCGGGCATTGACCGCTCGCATTCCGATCACCACCACCCCGTCGCCGTGGCGAAAGACGGTGTCTTCTCCATCGAGTTCGCGGAATGCCTGGCCTCCTGCGGCACTGGCCCCGTGTGCATGGTCAATGACGACTTCTACGAATCCGTGTCGCCGGAGAAGGCCGCGGAGTTGTTGGCGAAATACCGCACAATGTAGAGGTGGCAACTTGCCACCTCGTTGCCATGAGGGGGCAGGCTGCCCCCTCTACATTAGACGCCGAGTGAAGATTTGAGCTGATCGAGTTCCCGGCGCAGCGCAGCGAGTTCTGCCTCCACCTTCGCCTTCCAGTCCTCCGGAGGTGGAGTTTCGACGATGGCCGCCGCAGCAGCCGGGGCTTGCGCATCCACCGGCCCACAAAGAAGGTGCGCGTAGCACTTCACGCGACGTCCGGCACCAGGCGGGAGCACCACGGCCAGTGGGCCGGCACCGTAGTTCACCAGCTTCATCGCCCACTCCTCCGCCGCTTCCGGAGAAGGAAACGGGTGCATCCGCTCGGTGCGCGTGCGCAGTTCGCTCACCGTCTGCACGTTCCTCAGCAGCAGTTCGCAGAGGATCGCTTTCATGCCGCCATCGAAACTCCCGAACACCTGATCCAGGGTGTGTTTGTATTTCGGGCCGCGGGAGCCGGACATGGAAATCATCATGCCGAGATGCTTGCGGCGAATGCCTGACATCGCCTCCTCCACGGTCGCCTCGTCCCACTCTACTACCGGTGAGCGATTGCTCTTTTGATTACAAGCCGTCGTCAGCGCCGCGATTGTCAGGGGATAGTAGTCCGGCGTCGTGCTTTCCTTTTCGATGAGACAACCCAGCACCCTGGCCTCGGCAAAGGTGAGCATGGCGGTGGATTCGGTGGTGTCGTCTGGTGCTTCCATGCGCTCATCCTGACTCGCCGCTGCCGGGCCCGCAATCGTCTTGGCAGACGCCGCGGGCCTGTTATCGTCGCCCCCCATGACCACCGCCCTCTATCCCGGCAGCTTCGATCCATCACCTTCGGCCACCTCGATGTGGTGGAGCGTGCGGCGAAACTTTTCGACAAACTCATCATCGCCGTCGCTCACAACGCGGACAAGAACCCGCTCTTCACGGCGAAGCAGCGCATGAAGCTGATTGAGCAAAGCGTCGGCGCGCGGGCGAAAGTGGAGATCGTCAGCTTCGACGGACTGCTCGTGGACTTTGCCAAAAAGTGCGGCGCTGTGGCCGTCGTGCGCGGCCTGCGGGCGGTGACGGACTTCGAATACGAATTCCAGATGGCGCTCATGAACAAGACGCTCAGCCCGGACCTGGAGACCGTCTTCCTCACCTCGCGTGAGGCGTTCACTTACCTCAGCTCCCGGGTCATCAAGGAAGTCGCCCGCCTCGGCGGAGACATCACGAAGTTCGTCCCGCCGCCCGTCGCGGCGGCATTGAGGAAAGCGCTGAAGTAGCGTTCAGCCGACAGCGAGCTTCCATACCAGCCCCAGCACGGCGCACGCGCCGATGGTGGGGATCAGTCCGGCCTTGAATCGCTGCATGGCCACAAATGCCGCCACGGCCACGACAGCGATGAACCAGTCAAACTGTCCCGCAGGCCACAGCGCGTGGATGGAGAATTTCACGCCGAGATTCAAAATGACGCCGACCACTGCGGCGGTGATCGCGGTGAGGGCAGCACCAAGTCGCGGCTGTGTGCGGAGGTTCTCGACATGCGGCGCTCCCAGGAAGACGAAAAGAAAGCAGGGCACGAAGGTCGCCCATGTCGTGATAAGCGCTCCGATGGTGGCACCCATGAGATCACTCATGCCTTCCGGGTGCGACTGCCAGCCGCCGACGAAGCCGACGAATTGCAGCACCATGATGAGCGGGCCCGGCGTGGTCTCGGCGAGCGCGAGGCCTGTCATCATCTGCGGATGCGAAAGCCAGCCGAAATTTTCCACCGCCTGCTGCGCTACATACGGCAGCACGGCATACGCCCCGCCGAATGTGACGAGCGCGGCCTGACTGAAAAACACGCCTTGCTTGAATCCCGTGCTCGCCCAGCCCAGCCAGGCACCGAGGGCGATGATCGGCACCCACCATAGTGTCAGGCACACCGCCAAAACTTTCCCGGATCGTCCCCATGAGGCGACGGGCGAAGGTGGCAGCGCCACGAAAGCCGCATCCTCCTTCGTGGTGCCGGAGCCGTGGCCTTTCCCGGACGGAAACTGCTTCGGCCGCTGCTGGCTGCCAAACCATCCTATCGCCGCCGCCGCGAAAATGATGATGACGAACGAGACTTCGCCAAAGTAGATCGCGGTAAAGGAGACGGCGGCGAGCACCCACAGTGACGGTGATTTCAGCGCCTTTTTTCCGATCCGCAGCACGGCTTCGGCTACGACAGCGATGACGGCGGCGAGCAATCCGTAGAAGATTGCGGCCAGCCACGGCAGATCGCCGTAATTCATGTAGATCCAGCTCAACGCGAAGAGGATGAACATCGAAGGCAGCACGAACAACACTCCCGCCGCCACACCGCCACGCCAGCCGTGAAGCCGCCAGCCGAGATAGGTGGCCAGTTGCTGCGCCTCAGGTCCGGGCAGCAACATGCAGAAATTCAGCGCGTGCAGAAAGTGCCCCTCGGAAATCCAGCGTCGCTTTTCCACCAGTTCCCGGTGCATGATGGCAATCTGCCCCGCCGGTCCTCCGAAACTGATGCATCCAAGTCGCAGCCAATAACCAACTGCCTCGCGGAAGGCTGGAAAGGCAGGCGGAGTTTCTGCTGATTCGCTCGGCGGAGTCATGGCCGCCGCTACTCCTTCATTTCAAAAACCGGAAGCGACAATTTCCATCGCATCGCAGCGAGGCGCAGCGAGAGAATGGTAAGGAAGCCAGCAGTGGCAGCCGGGAGACTGCCTAGCGGTTGGAGGAGGACATTGACGATGCCACCGGCGATGGCCGCAGTGGCGTAGAGGTGGATTTCCCGGCGGAAGACGTAGGGGACTTCGCCGAGCAGGACATCGCGCACGATGCCGCCGGCGACACCGGTGATGACGCCGAGCAGAACGGCGACGGGCGGGGAAAGCTGGAACGCGAGGCCTTTGCCGACGCCGAGCATCACGAAGAACGCGAGCGATACGGCATCGGCCACTTGGAGGAGGCCATGGGGCATTTTGATCCAGCGTGCGGTAAAGAAAGTGATGAGCCCGGTGCCCACGGCATTGAGCATTTGTTCCGGTCCGCGCAGCCAGGCCACCGGGGTATCGCCGACGAGCAGATCGCGCACGGTGCCGCCGCCAAACGCCGCAGCGAGCGCGAGAACGAGGACGCCAAAGAGATCAATGCGCTTCCCCTTGGCCGCGAGCACGCCGGAGATGGCGCCGACAGTGATGCCGGCGTGCTCGATGAATGGCTGGAGGCTCGCGGCGGTCATAGTTCCCGGAGGACTTCTTCCACAGGCGGGACGAGGGCGCGCATTTTGCGTTCGCGGAGGGCTTCGGCCAGTTTCTCAAGCCGGGGACGGAGGGCTCCGGCGTGGACGGTTTCGAGCATGAGGAGAGCCCGCGTCAGGAAGCGATCCATGTCGAGCGCGCCGGCGAAGAGGAGTTCGGAGATAAAGCTCCAGTCTTTGGCGCTGCCCGACATGAGTTTGGTCACCGCGGTGTCGTGAACTCCGAGCGCTTTGTAGGAAACACTGCCGTCATCGGCGGTGAGCGATACAAGCCGATCCTCCCAGCCCGGAGGCAGCGAGACGATGCCCGCACCAGGAGGGTCGGCATAGATGCCGTGTTCGGCGTGGTAGGCGGAGTCGAGGCCGTATTCGGTCCGAAGTTTGCGATGGAGGCCGGTGCCTGGTTTGAGAAAAACATCCACCTCGATGGAGTTGGAAACGGCAGAGGGAAGCCATGCGACCTGACCGTGCGCGGACTGACTGCCCACGATGATGAGCGGTTCATCGCCGGTCACCACGGCCAGGGTGCGCAGGAGATGGAGAGGGTCACTGCGATTCATGCCGCGTCCAGGCGTTGATGACTTGATCGGTGATTCGTTCCCTATCTTCGACAGAAAGGATGCCAGCGAACGGGCTGGACTGTCTCATGCGGGTGGCGTCTTCACCAAGGTCCGTCATGACTTGAAGCAGGTGACGGAGCTTTTCCGGGTGGAGTAGTGCCTCCCATTCCATGAGAGCGCGGATTTCGCCGGCGTGAAAACCTGTCTTTGCGATCCAGCGGCGGATATTAGTGCGGGCCAGGTTGATTAGCGCGGGCTCTGCTTTGAGACGGCGGGCCGTTGCTTTGAATTGCTCCAGCGCCAAGGCATCCAGGAACTCGTGCGACCACAGTTCCCGGGTGGCGGCAGGGGCTGGCAGCGGTGGTTTGGCGGAGGTCATGGCTGAAGACGAATGCTGCAAAAACGGGGACTTGGCAAGCACGGCCCCTGGCTACCAGTCCACTTCTGCAGAGAACTCCACACGCTCTCCCGTGACCGGGTGCTGGAAGGCGATGCGTTGCGCGTGGAGGTGGAGCGGGGGCTCGTCCACGGGGAGCGTCTGGGTTTTCCCCAGCACGCGGCCGGGCAGGTAGAGGGGATCGCCGACGATGGGGAATCCCGCGTCCCAGAGGTGGATGCGGATTTGGTTGGTGCGGCCGGTGAGGGGGCGGGCTTCGAGGAGGGCGGTGCCGTTGGGGTCGCGGCTGAGGACGCGGCATTCGGTGAGGCAGGGGAGGGTGCCGTCGTCGGTGGTGTAGTGGCCGGTGGTGCCGGGTTCGGAGGTGATAGGGGCGTCGAGGGTGAAGGTGTCGAGCGGCGGGTGGCCGTGGACGCGGGCGAGGTAGGATTTTTCCACGGTGCCGCTCGTGAACTGCTTCTGGAGGTGGCCGGCGAAATGGCGGGTGCGGCAGACGACGGTGACGCCGGTGGTGTTGGCGTCTATGCGGTGAGCGGGCCGGGGGCGCTGCGGATGGAAGGCGACGCTGAGGAGGTATTGCAGAGTGTTGCGGTTGTAGCGTCCGCCAGGGTGGAAGGGCAGGGGAGCGGGCTTGTCGAGGACGATGAGGGCCTCGTCCACGTGGAGGAGGCGGATGTCGGGATTGACGTCAGGCTCGCGGGTGGCGGGGAGAAGGTGGAGGAGCTTCTGACCGTCGCGGACGAGGTCGGTGGCGGCGAGGGGCGTCTTGTTCTCGTCGAGCAGGTGGCCATCGCGGCAGGCGGACTCCCACATTTCGCGGGGCTGATGCGGGAGAATGGCGGTGAGGCATTCCAAAACGGTGAAGCCGTGGCAGTAGTCGGGGACGCGGAGCGGACGGTAGTTGTCGTAGGGAACGGAGCCGGGCAGGGGAGTGGCCGCACGGCGGATGGCGGCTTCATACTCGACGCGATCCGACTCGCGACGTGCGGCCGGTTCTTTGTAGCAGTAGGGGCACGATGTCCCGGCGGCATACTTCGGCGAGGCTTGCTCGGCCGCCGTGAGGGGCGACTGGCAAACGTAGCACTGCGTGCTGTCAGATTCTTCGAGGTGGGTATCAAGACCGGTGCGCTGATCGAAGACGAAGCACTCGCCATCGTAGTGCGCACTGCCGCAGTCCTCGAAATACTTGAGGATGCCGCCTTCGAGCTGAAAAATGTGGCGGAAGCCCTCGCGCTCCATGAACGGCCCGGCCTTTTCGCAGCGGATGCCGCCGGTGCAGAACATGACGATGGGCTGGTCCTTCATTTCCTCCGGCAGCCGGCGCACGGCGTCCGGGAACTGCCGAAAGTGATCAATGCCTGCCGGCAGTGCGCCCCGGAAGGTGCCGAGCTTAATTTCATAATCGTTGCGCGTGTCCAGCAGGGTGACCGGGCGGCCTTCGTCGAGCCACTGCCGGAGTTCGTGAGGGGAAAGTTTTGGCGAAGGGCGCGCGGCTGGGTCTATACCGTCCACGCCGAAGGAGATGATCTCCTTTTTAATACGCACGAGCATCCGGCGGAAGGGCTGGGTGTCACTTTCGCTGACTTTCACCGGGAAATCCTCCATCCCAGGGAGTGAGCGGAGTCGAAGCAGGAGCGCGTCTATTCCTTCCCGCTCCCCGGCGACGAAAAGATTGATGCCCTCCGTGCTCAGCAGGATGGTGCCGCGCAGGGCGCGGGCCTTGCAGAGAGTGAGGAGTTCTTCGCGCAATGGTTTGAGATCCGCGAGGGGGGCGAATTTGTAGGCGGCGATGTTGGTGACGGGCATGGGGGACGAATCCGTAGAACGGCTCTGGCGAGGAACCAAAGAGCAAAAAGAAAGCCGCCCGCAGAGTGCGAGACACTCCACGGGCGGCCGATAAACCGGGCTGGCGGTGTTCCGTTACGGTGAAACGATGTCCGTGGTGGGCAGGTGGACCAAGACGCGCGAGAAGCCCCGAGGGGGCGACGCATTCGTCCTGGTCAGGGGCAAATTAGAACCGGTGCCGGGAGTGTTCATTTGGAAGAGGAGCGGCAACACCCCGACCGGTGTGTCCCGAATCCAGGTAAGCAGGTCTGACGAGGAATAAACCTGATAGGTGCGTGCTGCCACGCTAGTGACCGTGATGGTGGCTGTCCCCGGCACGATGGAGTGGCTGACCTCGCGGAAATTGGAGGCAGGATCACCGGGATCGGTTCCCGCCACTTCCTCCCAGATGTCGAGCACTCCGTCTCCATCGGTGTCCACACAGGGTTTGAGTTGAATGTTGCCCACGCGCAGGGTTTCCGATGCGGAGTCATTGTTTCCAGAGATGCGGATCTGAACGGTCGTGGCATCGGCGGGAATGATGCCGGCAAGCAGCCAGTGTGCGGTGAACGTATGATCTTCCGGCAGGCTGTCCGGGTTCAATTCATCCCCGACTGTTTGCGCAGCATCGTCTTCGCCATTCATGGCGGCACCGTTGGAAGGGCTGGTGCCGTCGGCATCATAGGACGCTGTGAGGTTTACCGTGCCTACATTGGTAACGAGTTCCACCTTTATGGAGTCGTTGGTTTCGGCGTTGGAGCCGGCGCTGTTGTCGTTGTAATCCAGCGAGACGGTGACGCACTTTGGTGAGCCTGCGGTGAGAGCGACGGGATCAGTGCTAATGCCGGCGAGTCCGTTTCCGTTGTTGAGTTGGATACGGCGGTCGGCAGGAAGTCCAACTATTTGTGTCCAGGGGCCATAGCCGGCGCTGATGCGAATAACGGGATCACCGGGAAGACTATTAGTGCCCAGGACTGCCGGAGCTGGCGGGGCCGTGAGTGTGGCGACCGCCGTGAGAGCCGGATCGCCCGTGGCGGTGAAGTTGACGGTCTGTGGCGCCGCAGCACTGAACGGTCCGAAGGTGTAGGCGGTATTGTAGGAATACGGGCCTGCGACCGCGGGGGCCACATCGCTGGTCCACTCGACGCTGGGGGTGCCGAGCTTGGTGACGGTGACTGATGCCGTGAACGTGTCGTCCGAGGTGTCCACCGGGTCCACTCCGGGAAGCCGGGCCGTACTATTGACGATGGC